>JBBDWW010000454.1:0-1625 GCA_040902645.1 Dongiaceae bacterium
GACCTGCTCGGCAACGGTGTCGCTCTCAACACCTTCGCCGGCATCCGGCAAACTCATAAGTGAGCGATAACTGACATTCGGTCGGCGCAGCAACGCGGCATAGGAGTATTCGCGTTCGAGCGGCTGCCCGAGTACCCGCATCGCGTCTGCCTCTGACACCGTGCGTGGACTGGCCCAGAGTCCGCTCAAGCGTGCCTGCTCGGTGGCAACGGCGTCCCGCTTGCGGCAGAAAGCTCGCCAACGCGCGTCCTCGACGACGCCCATGCGGCGCCCGGATTCTGTGAGCCGCAGATCGGCATTGTCCTCGCGCAGCGTGAGCCGGTATTCGGCACGGCTGGTGAACATCCGGTAGGGCTCGGTCACGCCGCGGGTCACGAGATCATCGACCAGCACGCCGAGGTAGGCCTCGTCGCGGCGCGGGCACCACGGCGCCTCGCCGCGCGCCTGCAGCCCGGCATTGATGCCAGCCAGCAGCCCTTGCGCGGCGGCCTCCTCGTAGCCCGTAGTGCCGTTGATCTGGCCCGCGAAGAATAGGCCGCCGACGCTTTTCGTCTCCAGCGAAGACTTCAGGTTGCGCGGATCGAAGTAGTCGTACTCGATGGCGTAACCCGGGCGCAGGATGTGAGCCTGCTCGAGCCCGCGAATGGAGCGTACCAGCTGCAGTTGGACGTCGAAGGGCAAGCTGGTCGAGATCCCGTTGGGGTAGATCTCGTGCGTTTCCAGACCCTCGGGCTCGAGAAAGATCTGGTGGCTTGCTTTCCCGGCAAAGCGATGGATCTTGTCCTCGATCGAGGGGCAATAGCGCGGCCCAACGCCCTGGATGACGCCGGTATACATGGGCGACCGGTCCAATCCGCTGCGGATCAGCTCGTGGGTACGCTCGTTGGTATGCGCGACCCAGCACGGCAGCTGCCGCGGATGCATGCCCTGGTGACCCAGGAACGAAAACACCGGCTCGGGTGTATCCCCGGGCTGCCGCTCCATGACCGAGAAATCGATGGTGCGTCCATCCAGACGGGGCGGTGTACCTGTTTTCAGACGACCCACCGGAAGTTGCATCTCCCGGAGGCGCGCCGCCAAAGTCACTGCCGCAGGATCCCCCGCACGTCCCGCCTCATAGTTCTGCAGCCCGACGTGGACGCGCCCCGAAAGGAAGGTCCCCGCAGTCAGCACCACGGTCCGGCTGCGAAAGCGAATACCGAGCTGGGTGACGACGCCGCAAGCGCGGTCGCCCTCGAGCAGGATGTCATCCACGGCCTGCTGGAACAGCGTTAGATTCGGCTGGTTCTCCAGTCGGGAGCGAATGGCGCGACGATAGAGCACCCGATCCGCCTGCGCACGTGTCGCGCGCACCGCCGGACCCTTGGATCGATTCAGCATGCGAAACTGGATCCCGGCTTCGTCAGTAGCGAGCGCCATGGCGCCGCCCAAGGCATCGACCTCCTTCACCAAATGCCCCTTACCGATGCCCCCGATCGAGGGATTGCAGGACATCTGACCCAGCGTCTCGATACTGTGGGTCAGAAGGAGGGTCCTGCAGCCCATGCGCGCCGCGGCAAGGGCGGCTTCCGTGCCGGCATGGCCGCCTCCCACCACAATGACATCGAATTCGCTTGGAAACTGCA
>JBBDWW010000455.1:0-1625 GCA_040902645.1 Dongiaceae bacterium
CCCCGGTCGTGCCGCTGGTGGCCAACGTCGTCGCCGGACCGATCAGCGACCCGGCTGAAATCAAGCGGCGGCTGGTCGAGCAGGTGACGGGCATGGTGCGCTGGCGGGAGTCGGTCGCCTGGCTGCACGAGGCAGGCGTCAATCTCTTCGTCGAGATCGGTGCGGGCAAGGTCCTAACGGGCCTGTCGCGGCGGATCGCGGAAGGCGCCGAGACGCTGACGATCGGTACGCCGGACGATATCGAAGCTGCTGTGGCGAAACTGGGCTAGGGGCGGGCGATGTTCGAATTGAGCGGCAAGCGCGCGTTGGTGACGGGGGCGAGTGGCGCGATCGGCGGCGCCATCGCGCGGGCGTTCCATCGACAGGGCGCCGTCGTCGGCCTTTCCGGGACGCGCCGCGAAGTACTCGACGCACTGGCCACCGAACTCGGCGATCGCACGGCGGTGTTGCCCTGCAATCTTGCCAGCGCCGAACAGATCGAGAAGCTGGTGCCAGAAGCCGAAGCGGCTCTCGGCGGCGAGATCGATATTCTGGTCAACAATGCCGGGGTGACCCGCGACATGCTGTTTGCACGCATGTCGGACGAAGATTGGCAGATGGTGATCGACGTCAATCTGACGGCGGCCTTCCGGCTGTCGCGTGCGGTCCTCCGCAACATGATGCGAAACCGGTGGGGGCGCATCATCTCCATCACGTCGGTGGTCGGGGTCACGGGCAATCCGGGGCAGGGCAACTACGCGGCCTCGAAGGCCGGCCTGATCGGCATGACCAAATCGCTGGCCGCCGAAATCGCCAGCCGCAGCGTGACGGTGAATTGCGTGGCGCCGGGCTTCACGGCGTCCCCGATGACGGACGCGCTCAATGAGAAGCAGAGAGCGATGATCCTTGATCGGGTGCCGGCGAAACGCCTTGGAACGCCGGCGGAAGTCGCTGGCGCGGTGGTCTTCCTTGCGTCCGACGAGGCGGCCTATGTGACCGGCCAGACGATCCACGTCAACGGCGGCATGGCTATGATATGACGAGCAAATTCGCGCTCGTCGCGTGGCCGGTTTCTCGCTTCGCCGGGCCGTTTGCCGCGTCTGGCAATGCCCCGGAAAGTGTGTTACGACCCGTCATCAAGCCGGCGCTGGGCAAGGCGATTTTGCATTGCAGTTGTGGCAGCGAGGCTGCACCGAACTTGTTGGAATCTTCCACCCGTACCGTGCAGGGGCCGACAAGGGATCGCTTGCGGGGCGCGAGCCTTTTCGGGATGATCAAGAATCGAGGCGATGAGGACTGGAAATGAGCGACATCGGTGATCGGGTGAAGAAGATCGTCGTCGAACATCTTGGCGTCGACGCTGAAAAAGTAACGGAGAACGCGAGCTTCATCGACGATCTCGGGGCGGACAGCCTCGACACGGTCGAGTTGGTCATGGCCTTCGAAGAGGAATTCGGTGTCGAGATTCCGGACGATGCCGCGGAGACGATCCTTACCGTCGGCGACGCGATCAATTTCCTGGAAAAGAACAGCGCCTAGGCAGAGACCGGGTGCGCATGGCCGAGCCGCAACGCGCGTCGGATTCTAGCGCGCGTTTGTCGTGGCTCGCCCCGAGACGGATTATATGAGACGGGTCGTGGTGACCG
>JBBDWW010000456.1:0-10911 GCA_040902645.1 Dongiaceae bacterium
TGTAGATCAGCGCGTCATGGGGCGTGAGCATTCGGGTGCGTTCCTTTTTGCGGCCGCGGCAATCTAGGGACTGTGCCCCGGTCCCACAAGCCGGCCGCCGTTGGCGCGGGCAGGGCGGGCCGCTAGATTGGCGCAATGCCGAACTCGCCGAAGCCGCCTTTCGTTGCGGGGTCGCCGCGGAATGCCGGGCCGCGGCCGACATTCCAGTCGCTCGATACCATCCGCCGCCAGCTCGAGCTCGGGCTGCAGTTCCATCGCGCCCGCCGCCTGGACGATGCCGAGCGGGCCTACCGGCAGGTCCTCGCGCAGATGCCGGATCAGCCCGATGCCCTCAATCTGCTGGGCACGCTCTATGCCGAGAAGGGTCGCATCACTTCGGCGCTGCCGTTCATCGAACGGGCCGCGGCCCGGCGGCGCAACGATCCGGCCATTCTGAACAATCTCGGTCTCACCTATTTTCATGCCGCCCGCTACGACGATGCGGAGCGGGTCTTGCGCAAGGCCCTGCGGGTCAAGCCCGATTTCAACGACGCGCTGATCAATCTCGGTCGCACGTTGCGCAATCTCGGAAGACCCGACGAGGCGATCGAATGCTATCGCCGGGCGGTGCGCGACGAGCGGCGGCCGGCGGCCCTGATCGGTCTGGCCTGGGCGCTGGCCGAATCCGGGTCGATGGACGAGGCGGTGGCGTTGCTGCGCGATGTGCTCGCGGCGAACCCGAACGAGGTCCACGCATACACGGTTCTGGCAAAGATCAGGCGGTTCGAGGAAACCGATCCGGAACCGGCGACCGTCGAGACTTTGCTGGCGGGCCGCACGATCGGAACGCAGGAACGCATCCGTCTGCATTATGCCGCCGGCAAGATCATGAACGATCTGGGTCGCTACGATCGCGCCATGGAGCATTTTACCGCCGGCAAGCAACTGGAGGCCGTCGACTACGATCCCGACAGGCACGATCGCTTTGTCGACCGGATCGTCGAGACCTTTACCCCGGCGCTGTTCGATCGGCTCGCCAATGCGGGCGATCCCACCGACCGGCCGATCTTCATCGTCGGCATGCCGCGTTCGGGCACCACGCTGACCGAGCAGATTCTGGCCAGCCATCCCGAAATCCATGGCGCCGGCGAACTCACGACGATACGCAAGCTGGCAAGCCGTGTGCGCGTTCTTGCCGGCGGCGCAGGTTATCCCGAAGGAACAGCGCGCCTCGAACCGAAATCCGTCGCCACGTTGGCGGCAGTATACCGCGACCTGCTTGCCGAACGGTCGCCGACCGCGCGGCGCGTGACCGACAAGATGCCGCATAATTTCCTGCAGCTGGGGTTGATCCAGGTTCTGTTTCCGAATGCGCGCATCGTCCACTGCCGGCGCAACCCGGTCGACACCTGCGTCTCCTGTTTCATGAACGAGTTCGCCGAATCGCACGGCTATTCGCGCGATCTCGGCTATCTCGCGCGATATTATCGGGCCTATGACCGGCTGATGGCACATTGGCGCACGGTGCTGCGGCTGCCGATGCTCGAGTTCGTTTACGAGGAAACCGTGACCGAACCGGAATCGCGCAGCCGCGCTCTGGTCGAATTCGCCGGGCTCGAATGGAACGATCGTTGTCTCGATTTCCATCGCACCGATCGTTCGGTGCAGACGATCTCGCTCTGGCAGGTGCGCCAGCCGATTTACGACCGCTCGATCGAACGCTGGCGGCGATACGAAACCCATCTCGGTCCGCTGCTCGACGGGCTGGGCGACCTCGTCGCGCACAAACCCGCCTGACGATCCGCCGCCTCCCTCGAGTTCCGGCGCATGGCATCGGCCTGTGTCGGTCGTCGAGCAATGACAAAATGAAGCGCGAACAAATCCACCACATAGACACGAGAAGGCAGCGAGTTAGAGGCACTGGGAGCAACGAGGATTCAGTTTCCTCATTCTTCCTCTGTGTCTCTGTGGTGAAAAATGATGACGCCGCCGCAGACAGCCGGTGCGTGGTTCGCCGAAAACCGGGATTATCCCTTTGCCGTATGTGCCCCGGATGGGGTATCCTCCCCG
The DNA here is from genome assembly GCA_040902645.1 of Dongiaceae bacterium. Taxonomy (GTDB): domain Bacteria; phylum Pseudomonadota; class Alphaproteobacteria; order Dongiales; family Dongiaceae; genus JAWXBK01. The sequence continues at coordinate 2,050 of JBBDWW010000456.1, forward strand.
GCAGGAGGGTCGGGGGATGTGGAAACGGGTCTGGAATTTTATCGAGGAAATCCTCGCCGATATTGCGGCGCAGGGCCTTCTTGTTTGGCTTAAGGGGTGGCTTAGCTTGACCGCCCTAGCGTTGATTTACGAATGGATCAAGGGGCGCAGCCCGCTGGAATTTTTGTTCCTCGCGGCGGCGGTAGTGGCGGTATTCATGTTCGCACTGAATCAGGTCGCAGCCGCCAGATCGCGATGGAGACGCAGAACTTCACCCAAAACATCGGCATCAAGCGATGTGACAGAACCAACCCCTAGGTTCCTATGCCCGCGCCAAGGTGCCCGTGAATCGTATCTTTCGTGGTGGCATATCCCGGTTTCCGTGGATCACGGGCAGATCGAACACTGCACAGTTGAGTTCTGGGCATCCACCAACCCGCCACCAATTACGCTGCGTTGGCGCAGTGATGCGGCCGTTGGCAGTGACGAGGTAACATTGTTGGAGGGGCGCACGAAGTTGATCCCCGTTGTCATTCGATGCGAGGCGGGCGCATTAGCAGAGCCGCGCCACAACAATATTCGAGACGGCGTTGCAAGGATAACGGGTGCCGCATATTTGGTTTATGGGGAGATCAACAAATTTCGTCTCCCGGCGAACCAATTGGTTTTCAAACTTCGGGTTAGGTCCGGTAAGAAACAATGGGAGTCGCAAGAGTACATAATGAAATTGCCGGAATCGAGGGATAGCAATGGTCAGTTTGTGGTTGAGGTTTGGCATGGAGGGCGTGACTAGCGATGGCAACCGATAAGTGTCTCCCCAACCCCGAAAGTGGCATACTCCCGCTAGGGGGATCGGGAGATGGCTCTCAGGAAATACCTTGGCGAGTACGTCAGACGTACCGCCCGGTTCCAAGATAGGCAAGACGTGATGGGCTTGCTTTGGGGCGCCTTCGTGCCCGTGATGCTGCTGGCCATGGGGCTCCAGTTTGACTTTTCGGAGACCGTCGAAAATCTACTCAAGTATGTTGCCGCCGCATGGGTATTTTTCTATTTGGGGCTGGTTGTTCCATATCAAATCTGGCGCGACAAATACGAAGAATTGGAGTCATACACGGGAGCAGCACCCAATATGACGTTCAAGGAGTTCTTTGACAGGCAGTTCGGATATGCCGACTTAAGCGACGAAGAGACCGGCAATGAGATAATGAGATGGTGCGTTGATATTCGGCAGAAGGCGATACTCGATCTCATTCATGTGTGGGGCCGTCGTGACCCGGACAATTGGTCTATAGAATCTGTGCCGATTACGCCTATTCCAAAGAGTCATTGGGTTGGGAACCAGATTGATTATTTGGAAATAGTTAAGGACGTTTTAGGTGCAACCGAAGTTACTGACCTGGCTTATGCTGAACTGCCGTTTAAGGATTTAAGGTTTAGCAAACAGGAAATCGAACGAGAGTGGCCCGCAAAGCGAAAGGAAAAGCAGTGGCAACTGGCAAATATCTTTCACTCGAAGAAGCCCGCCAACAAGGGGTGCTGAAACGCTTTGCCAAGGAACATCCGTCCGAAGGCGACGAAAAGCTATTCGACCGGCTGTTGGGCGCCATGACTAAAACCCCGCCAGCAAGTCCGAAAACATCGAAAGCGGAGCGCGGCGACGATTGAACCGGAACTCGAACTCGCCAAGGTACTTGGGCAGATGCTTCGCAGAGATATGAACATGCGTTCCGCGAATGCTGTTCTTCAATCGGCTCCAGAAATTTTCGATGCTGTTGGTATGCGTGTCGCCGCGCACCCATTCCTTGATGCTGTGGTTGACGGTGCGATGGTCGTATCCCATGCGGCCGAGAGCGTGGTAGCCGATATGTTCGTCGGTGCTGACGCGGGTGCCGCGCCTGACGTGCGAATGAATATGCCGCGTCAGGCTATCCATTTTGGTGTTCTTGATGGAGCGGGTGATGATATCGCCATCCCGCTCCAGCATCCCGAGAACGATGGACTTGTTTTGATACGAGCCGCCGCGCGCCTTGCGGGGCCGCTTGCCGCCGATGAAAGTTTCGTCGATCTCGACGTGTCCGCCGAGCCCGCGATCCCCGTCAACCTTGCCCATGTACTTGCGAATTTCGTGCCCGATCCGCCATGCGGTCTTGTAGGTGACGCCAAGCTGGCGCTGGAGTTCCTTGGCGGGGACGCCATGCCGGGACGTTGTGAACAGGTACATGGCGTAGAACCACTTCTGGAGCGGCGTATGGGTCCGCTCGAAGGGGGTGCCCTTCATGGGGTGCAGATGGTGCCCGCAGTTACAGGTCCATGCGGGCAGCTTCGCCAGCCGGCCGAAAGCCCCGATCTGACCGCATTTGGGGCAAACCGGCTCCGGGCCGTACCTGACCGCGAACAGATGCTCAAGGCAGGCATCGTCGGTCGGAAACCGCTTGAAAAAGTCCTGTACCGTGAAGCTCTTAGCCATGTTGGCCTCCCTATATGACCCAATATAGGGAACCGGCTAACATACGTCAAGGGGATAATCCCGCCGAAAACAGCTTGACAGCTAAAGCGTAATATGCGTTAATACGCGTCCGGTAATGCAAGGCTGCGCGGTTCATGAACGCCGGCACTTGCGTAAATCCGGACCCCCTTATCGCTGCCCCGACTTCGCTACAGGGCCGAGCCGCGCCATCCAGAAGTCCCGTCGGTACGACTCCCAGTACGACCGACCGGCCGCCCGTCCGCCGCGCGGACGCCGATATGCGGCGGGACCGCATACCGGCATGGCGGGTCCATGCACCGATGTGCGGCGGGACCGCACACCGATGAACGGCGGGCCCGCGCAACCCAGGTCGCGGCATCTCATCGAAGCGCCGTGCACCGGATGGCGCGGCTCTGCCGTGCAGCGATATCGGGGCAGCTCTGTGACGGAGACGACACAGGCCGTGGTCATTCCTCCGGCGGCGCGGGACGCCCGTATCTCGCGACTAATCTGGTATGTTAAGTTTGGGCCGAACAGAATCGGGACACTTCCCATGAGAAAACTGCTTCTCGCGACCGCCGCCGCGGCAACCATTGCCGCCGTGCAGATGCCGGCGGATGCGGCCGCTGACGGCTTCTATGTCGGCGTCATGGGCGGCTTCGGCTGGGCCCAGGACGTCAAGGGCGACTACACCTACAACGGTAATCCGTATACCGCCGACCTTGAAAGTGACACCGGGTACGTCCTTGGCATTGCCGGCGGATACGGCTTCGATTTCGGCGGCAGGGCCGAACTCGAATTCGCGTATCGTTCGAACGAGCTCGACAAGATAACTTTTGGTCCCGGCAGCGCGGCATCGATCAGCGGCGACATCAACGTCTACTCGCTGATGACGAATTTCTGGTACGATTTCGATACCGGAACCGGGTTCATGCCCTATCTGGGCGGCGGCATCGGTGCGGCCTGGCTGACATCCAACGATTGGCAGTTCTCCGGCAATTCCGTGCATAGCGACGATTCGGATCTCGCCTTTGCCTATCAGTTTGGCGCCGGCGTGAACTACGCCTTCAACGAGACGTTCACGATGGGCCTCGGTTACCGGTTCTTCGGAACCACCGCCTTCGAACTCGAGGACACTTTTCCGAATGCCACCAATTACGATTACGACGCCTACTACAATCACAGCGTTCTGCTGAACCTGATCGTGTCCTTCGGCGGCGTCGAGTAGTCCGGTAGTGGACCTTGATTCGACGAGACGGCGGGCGCCATGGGCCCGCCGTTTTCTTTTAAGATATTGATTTTAAATGTGAAAATTGGCGCTCCGGATCGCGTCCGTGATCGAATTCAGGTGACTGCCCTTCAGTTGCCGTCTTGCCACAGGCGTGGCCGATTCGTCACGAACCCGGGATTCGGCTGCTGCGAATCGGACCGGGGACGAGTAGGTTTCGTTCCTGTCCGAGTACGGCCGAGGGGGGCCGCGGACAACGGGATTTAATACGCCCGGGGACAAGGCGACCAAGGAAGCGGCCGGCGTTCTACGTCGGCCGTTTTCGTTTTCAGGATTCGAAAGCCGGATCGCGGCCGAGAAACAAGCGCACTTTCGCGACGGCCTCGGCGAGGCCGACCCGCTCGACCTCGACCCCCGGCGGGAACGCGCCGAACAGACGCGACGGCGACATCGGATCCAGCAGCACGAACACGCCCTTGTCGTCGGCGCGCCGCACCAGCCGGCCAAACGCCTGCTTCAGCCTGAGCCGCGCGATGCTGTCGTCATAGAGCCGTCCGCCGAAATGCTTGCGCCGCGCCCGATGCAAGATGTCCGGCCTGGGCCAGGGCACGCGATCGAACACGATGAGACGCAGTGCGCGCCCCGGCACGTCGACCCCGTCGCGCATCGCATCGGTCCCGAGCAGCGAGGCGTCTTCCTCGGCGCGGAAGATGTCGACCAAAGTCGCATTGTCGAGCGCATCGACATGCTGGGCGAGGAGCCCGAGGCCTTCCGCTTCGAGTCTTGGTGCGATCCGCTGCTGCACGGCGCGCAATCGGCCGATCGCGGTGAAGAGCCCGAGCGCGCCGCCGCCCGATGCGAGGATCAGCTCGCGATAGGCGGATGCCACCTGGTCGAGATCGTCCTTGCGCACGTCGGTCACGACGAGCGCTTTGGTGTGGGCGGGATAATCGAACGGCGATTCCATGCGGGCACGCACGGCCGGCAGCGCCAGATGCGCGGCCCCGGTGCGCGCTTCGGCGAAGGCCCAGTCGCGTTCGGGGTCGCCGCTGCCATCGGTCAATGTCGCCGAGGTGACCATCAACCCTTGTGCCGGCTGCGCGACCGCCGCGGCGAAAGGCACGGTCGGATCGACCCAGTGCCGGAACATGCCGATATCGATATCGCGCCCGTCATAGCGCTCGACCGCAAACCATTCGACGAACTCCGCCGGCGTCGGCGCCTCGAAGGCCTGAAGCATCGATCGCCAGCCGACGATCTCATGGTCGCGCCGGCGTTTGAGGCCGCGCGCGGCCGCCTCGATGCGCAGCCGCGTCGCGCTGTCGAGCCGGTCGGCTTCGTCGTCGAGCTTGGCATTGAGGCGCGCGATCAGCACGGCGAGCGGCGCATCGAGTTTCGTCAGCGCCGCATCGAGAATCTTTGCCGCCTCCGGCAGCCCGTCGAGCGGCGGTGCGATGTCGGTTTCGAGGCTGTAGGGATTGCCGCGATCGGCAGCGCGCGCATAGACCTGCTTGCGCACCAGCGCGAGGAAGGTTTCAGTCGGACCGTGCGGCCGGTCCTCGGCGAGCCGTCCCTGCCAGGCTTCGCCGGGCAGCGCATGGGCGGCAGCCATTGCGGCTGCCAGCGCATCCTCGGCGCGCGGATCGCCGGCGATAATATCCTCCAGCCGGCGTTTCAGACCACGCGCCCTGCCGCGCCGTCCGCTCTCATTGCCGACCAGCCATAATCGCAGATCCGATGTCTCGCGGCCGGAAAGATGGCTCGAAAACGAGCTGTCGGCCGCATCGAACAGATGATGGCCTTCGTCGAACACATAACGCTGCGGCACGTAGCGATCGTCGCCACCGCCGAGCGCCGCCTGCACCATGACCAGCGCATGGTTGGCGATCACGATCTCGGCGCGGCGCGCACGCCGCACCGATCGCTCGATGAAACAGCGATGGTAATGCGGGCAGGCGGAATAGACGCATTCGCCGCGCCGGTCGGCGAGACCGAGGCTGCGGCCGGCCCCGATCAGATCGGGCAGCCAGCCCGGAAAATCGCCGCCGGTCATGTCGCCGTCGCGGCTCGCCGAGGCCCAGCGCGCCATCAGCCCGGTGCCGATGCGATCGGCGGCGCGGCTTGCAAGCCCGCGCACCGCATCTTCGAGATTGAGCAGGCAGAGGTAATTCTCGCGCCCCTTGCGGATCACCGCCTTGCGCGACTTGGTATCGCGGTCGGGCCAGAGCCGATCCAGTTCCCGATCGATCTGGTGTTGCAGATTGCGCGTGAAGGTGCTGATCCAGACCACGCCGTCGTTTTTCTCGGCCCAGACCGTTGCCGGGGCGAGATAGCCGAGCGTCTTGCCGATGCCGGTGCCGGCTTCGGCCAGCAGCATGTTCGGCGCATCCTCGCTCGCGCGCGGCGCGAAGGCGTGCGTCGCCGCGCTCGCGTAATCGCCCTGACCGGGGCGCTGTTCCGTATCGCTCGCCTGCAGGAGTTCGGCAAGGCGGTGGCGCGCCTCGATCGGTTCGACCGGCACGTTGCCGGCCGGCGGCTCGGGCGCATGCTCCGACCATTCCGGCAGCAGATGCCAGATTTCGAGCCCGGCGAGCGGCCGGTGTTCGGCGAGATCGTCCTTGCCGAGCGCGGCGAGCACCATCTCGGCCCAGGGCCAGCCGCCCTCGCGCATCACCATGGCGGTGCCGGCGCGGCGCCAGGCGCGATGCGGATCGGCATCGGGCGCATCGCGATCGCCGAGTTCGGCGAGCAGTTTCGCCGCGGCGACCGGCAATAGTTCCGCCTCGTCCTCGAGCGTTTCGGGGACCGGCAGACCGAGCGCGCGGGCGATGCCGCGCGGGGTCGGCAGACAGAACCGCGCCGGGCGCACAAAGGCGAAGAGTTCGAGGAGATCGAAGGCGGCGAATCGGTCGCCGCCGAGCCGCCGCGCGAGCGCCGGCATATGCACGACCAGCGGCCGGCGGTTGCGCGCCTGCCGCACCGCTTCGGCGAATGGCAGATGGTCGATGGAGCCGCCCGGCGCCCCATTCGACGATCCGGCAGGCTCGCGCCAGACGGCATCGCGCGCGCCGGCCACGAGGGACGGCGCGAGACGCAGAAGGGAAAGTGCCGGGATGCTGATGTCCATTCGAATCCGAGGGCCGCAGTATAGCGGCTTATATCCGTTTGACCGCTCTGCGGCCTGCCCCTAGTTTTCGCGCCGCTGTTTCGCTTGTTTCGCCTCCTCCTTTGACGGGCTCGGGATGAGGCTTCTGTACTCCCTGAAATGAACCCTCATGGTGAGCCCGTCGAACCATGAGGGTGGATAGCGCAACATTGTCCATGACTGCCGACCGTGAACTCGCTTTGAAAGCCCGCGCCTGGCCCTTTGAAGAGGCGCGCAAACTGCTCGAGCGCTACAAGGATGCGCCGCCGCAGAAGGGCTATGTGCTGTTCGAGACCGGTTACGGTCCCTCGGGCTTGCCGCATATCGGCACGTTCGGCGAGGTGGTGCGTACCACGATGGTGCGCCAGGCCTATCAGCGCATGAGCGATCTGCCGACGCGGCTCTTTGCGTTTTCCGACGACATGGACGGTCTGCGCAAGATTCCTGAAAACGTTGAGAACAAGGAAGTCCTTCGGCCGTACGTTGAGAAAAAGAATGCCGACGGCTTGGTTGTTCGAGATCCTACCCCGCTGACTCGCGTACCCGACCCATTCGGCTGTCACGAAAGTTTCGGCCATCACAACAACGCGATGTTGCGCGGCTTTCTCGACGGATTCGGTTTCGAATACGAGTTCCAGAGCTCGACCGATTGGTACCAATCGGGTCGATTCAACGATGCAATCAGGCAGGTAGTTTCGAGGTATGACGAAGTACTTGCAGTAATGCTTCCTAGTTTGGGAGAAGAGCGCCGCAAAACATACTCGCCAATCCTGCCGATCGTCGAGCGAATGGATGATCAACTCGGGCAATCAAGACTGCAGGTTTTGCATCATGCAATGCTGCTCGATTTTGATGCAACGAGCGGCATGGCTCGTATGCAAGAACTGAACGTGGATGGTTCGAATCGCGGCGCACCGTTTGAGCACAATATTTTCGATGGTGGTTGCAAGCTGCAATGGAAGCCCGACTGGGCGATGCGCTGGTATGCGCTCGGCGTCGATTACGAGATGTCCGGCAAGGATCTCATCACCTCGGTCGAACTCGCGAACAAGATCTGCCGCATTCTCGGCGCCCGCCCGCCCGAGGGTTTCAACTACGAGCTCTTCCTCGACGAGAAGGGCCAGAAGATTTCGAAGTCTAAGGGCAACGGCCTGTCGGTGGAGGAATGGCTCGCTTATGCGCCACCGGAAAGCCTCGCGCTGTTCATGTATTCGAAGCCGCGGGCGGCGAAGCGCCTTTACTTCGATGCGATTCCGCGCGCGGTCGACGATTATCTGACCTTCATCGAGAAGTATCCGGGCGAAGCGCCGGACCGTCAGGTCGAGAATCCGGTCTGGCATATCCATAATGGCAATCCGCCCGAGGCCGTATCGCCGCTGACCTTCGGGATCCTTCTCAATCTCGCTTCGGTCTGCAACGCGGCCGACAAGGAAACGCTCTGGGCGTTCATCAGCCGCTACGCGCCGGGTGCGACGCCCGAAACGGCGCCGTTCCTCGATCGGCTGGTCGGCCATGCGCTCGCCTTCTTCCGCGATTTCGTGCGGCCGGCGAAGAAATATCGCGCGCCGACCGCGATGGAGCGCGTCGCACTCGAGGATCTGCGCAAGGTCCTCGACACCTTCGATGCGTCGTCGGATTCGGAAGCGATCCAGTTCGAGATCTACGAAGTCGGCAAGCGGCACGACTTCCCGGATCTGCGGAGCTGGTTCAAGTCGCTCTATGAAATCCTGCTCGGCGAGGAGCAGGGGCCGCGCATGGGCACTTTCGCAAAGCTCTACGGGCTCGACGAAACCAAGGCGCTGATCGATCGCGTGTTGAAGGGCGAGGATCTGGGGGCGGCGTAAGCGGCGTTATCGGGTCGTCATTCGCATCTCCCTTCGTCCGTTCTCCGTTTCGTGGCGCTGTTCGTTGCGTCTCGGACCGATCGCGGCACAGCGGAACCGTGCCATCCGGTGCCGGCCGGGTGCGTCGAACGCACCGGGGCCGGACTTCACAGGGGTGCCGGGCTTTCAGGGCCGCGGCGGTTGCGCATCCGAAGCTGCG
>JBBDWW010000457.1:0-10846 GCA_040902645.1 Dongiaceae bacterium
AAGGAGGATGCCGAGCGGCTGCAGCGCAGCGGCCTGATCGACCCGAACCGCGTCCGTGCGGTCGAGACCGGCGCCTGCCCGCATACCGCCATCCGTGAAGATCCGACCCTGAACATCCAGGCGGCCGACCTGCTCGAACAGGCGTTCAAGCCGCTCGACCTGATCCTGATCGAGAGCGGCGGCGACAATCTCGCCTCGACCTTCTCGCTCGACCTGGTCGATTACTGGATCTTCGTGATCGACGTGGCCGGCGGCGACGATATTCCGCGCAAGCGTGGCCCCGGAATCCTGCAATGCGACCTGCTGGTCATCAACAAAATCGACCTCGCGCCGCATGTCGGTGTCGATCTGATGCAGATGCGCCGCGAAGCCGACGAGGTGCGCGAAGGCCGGCCGATCGTGATGACCAATGCCGCGCGCGGCGAAGGCATCGACGAGATCATCGCGATTCTCGACCGCCAGGTCCTGCTGCGATGAACGTACCGCTGCGCGAACTTGCGACGGATCCCGTTGGAAGCGGCGCGGCGACGGGCCGCCTCGCGGCCTTGCGGCTCGAATTTGCCGCCTCGTCCGAAGGCCAGACCCATGTCGCGCGGCAATATGCGTCCTATCCCTTCCACATCTGCCGGCCGTTTCGCTATGCGGGCGATCCGGCAGGGATGGCGAGCGTCTATACGCAATCGGCTTCGGGCGGCGTCTATGAGCATGAGCGGCTCTCGATCGCGATCGAAACCGGTGCCGGTGCGGCCGCTCATGTAACGACCCAGGCCTCGACCATCGTGCACGAAATGCAGGACGGCTTTGCCGAGCAGACGATCGAGCTGCATGCCGGACCTGATTCCTGGCTGGAGTTTCTGGCCGATCCGCTGATCCTCTTTCCCGATGCGCGGATCGAAACCCGGCTCCGATTGGTCGCCGCCGCGGGCGCGCGGGCGATTGTCGGCGATGCCTTCCTTGCGCATGATCCGAAAGGCCAGGACCGACCGTTCGGCCGCGTCACCGGCGAGATCCGCATCGAGCGCGAGGACGGCAGCACGATCGCCGTCGATCGCCTCTCGGTTTCGGGTACGAATTTCTGTACGGCGTTGCGTCAGGCCGATCGCGGCTTCGCGACGCATGGCAGTATGCTGATGCTCGCTCCCGACGGCGAAACAGCCCATGCGCTCGATGCGGTCCGCGCCTTGCTCGCCGCACCGCAAGAAACGCCGAGCGAGGTCTATGCCGGTGTGTCGCTGTTGCCGCAGGGTGCGGGGCTCTGGACGCGGGCGGTCGCGCGCGACGGTGCCGCCCTTCGCCGCACGATGCTCGCGATCTGGTCCGCCATGCGCGAAAGCATGACCGGCATCGCGCCGGCGCCGCGCCGCAAATGACATCCGATCTCGTTACCCCTCAGAAGGAGACTAGAACCATGTTCGCCACGCTCCGTTCCTTTGCCGTTGCTCTGTTGGTCGCGGCGATCGCCACGCCGGCGCTTGCGCATACCGGCCACGACATGGCCTTCGGCCTGGTCAGCGGCTTCCTGCATCCGATGGGCGGCATCGACCATCTGCTCGCGATGATCGCGGTCGGGCTGTGGGCTGCCTGGCTCGGCGGGCGGGCGATCTGGCTCGTGCCGGGTGCGTTCGTCGTCGCGATGATCGGCGGTGCCGCGATCGGTTATGCCGGCATCGCCTTCTCGCTGACCGGAATCGCGATCGCGCTGTCGGTCGTCCTGCTCGGTCTGTTCGTCGCGTTCCGCCTGCGTCTACTGCTGGCCGTATCGATGGCGGCGGTCGCGTTGTTCGGGCTTGCCCACGGTCATGCCCATGGCGGGGAGATCGCCGTCGGCGCATCGGTTTGGCAATACGTACTCGGTTTCACATTGACGACCATCCTGCTGCACGCGATCGGCATCGCGGCAGGCCAGATCAGCGCTCGTGGCGCCCTACCGCGCGCGGCCGGTGCCGTCACCGCCGCGGCCGGTATCCTGTTGCTGGCGGTCTGATCGTCCGGAAGCGATGTGGGCCCGGCATCGGCCGGGCCCACTATCGACACAAGGCAGCACAGGCAGGGACGTTCGCCTGGCGGGAGTGTCCGCGCGCGCTCGTTATCGGCTCACCGGTCCGTTACTTACCCGGATGAACCCGTCACCCGGTCATCCAACCGCGGTCGTACCACTTCCGCGTTCCCTGTCTGGGGACAGCGCGTCAGGGCTTTTACGAAGGAGTCACGCCACGCGATCACGTCGTTCTTGCGCAGACTCTTCATCAGCGCCTTCCAGCGTTCGCGCCGCTCCTCCAGCGGCATTTCCAGCGCGCGTTGCAGCACTTCGACCATGTCGTCCTGATCGTAGGGATTCGCGATCAGGGCGGCAGTCAGTTCACGCGCGGCACCGGCAAAGCGCGACAGGATCAGAACGCCCGGATTGTGATGGCTCTGGCAGGCAACATACTCTTTGGCCACCAGATTCATGCCATCGCGCAGCGGCGTAATGAACGCCACGTCCGCCGCGCGATACAGCGCGGCCAGCGCCATGTGCGAATAACTGCGATTGATGTAACGAAGCGGGGCCTGATCGTACTCTGCGAAGCGGCCGTTGATTCGCCCGGCGAGGGCATCCAGCTCGGCGCGAATCTGGCGATACTCGTCGACGTCGCCGCGGGACGTTGCCGCAATCTGCAGCAGCAGCACTTTGCCGCGATGCTCCGGGTGCGTCTCGAGCAGCCTTTCATAGGCCAGAAAACGGCGGTCCAGACCCTTCGAATAATCGAGTCGGTCGACCCCCAGAATGACCCTCCGCCCAAGGGTGCTGGCCTTGATTCGCCTCGCATGACGTCGTGCCACGGGCTGTCGAGGCAGGCTTGCGAATCCCTTGACATCGATTCCAATCGGAAAGGCTTCGGCAACGATACTCCGGCCGAAACAATGGACGGTTCCATCCGGTGCGACCTCGCCTCCCGTTTCGTTGATGACATAATCGTGGAAGGCCTGAAGGTCGTTCCTGGTCTGAAACCCGACGACGTCATAGGCGAATAGCGCACGGACAAGCTGACGATGCTTGGGCAGCGTGACCAGAATCTCCCGCGCCGGCCAGGGTATGTGCAGAAAGAATCCGATCCTGTTCCTGACGCCGAGCAGCCTGAGCTGCTCCGCACAGGGAATCAGATGATAGTCGTGCACCCAGACAAGATCGCCCTGCCGAATGAGCGGAAAGACTTTCCTCGCGAAGAACTGATTGACGGAATAATACCGCTGATCAAAGGCTCGTTCGTACTGCGCAAGGTCGATGCGATAATGAAAAAGCGGCCACAAAGTCCGATTTGCGAAGCCGTTATAGTACTCCTCAAAATCCGCCTGCCCGATATCCATGGTCGCGTAAGTTACGCCATCGTGCACCTTGCTGCGTAACTCATGCGAATTGTCGGTCACTTCGCCCGACCAACCGAACCATATGCCATTGTAGGAACTGAGCGCAGCGTGCAGCGCCGTCGCCAGGCCGCCCGCCGCCGCACTGCGTCCCGCGCGCGGACTGGGGACGCGATTCGAAATGACGATAAGCCTGCTCATCGGGCGGCGCGCCACGGTCGGGTCAACAGCATTGCGCTGTTGATGATCCCGACGAGAGAATAGGTTTGCGGATAGTTGCCCCACATCTCGCCCGACGCGATGTCGATATCTTCCGACAGCAGGCCGACATGGTTGCGGGCCGCCAGCATGGCTTCGAAAGTCCGGCGCGCCAGTGCCTTTTGACCGGCGGCATGCAGGGCTTCGATATACCAGAAGCTGCAGAAGTTGAATGCCGTCTGGGGATAGCCGAAATCGTCCGGGTCGGCGTAACGCATGACGTGATGATTCTTGACCAGGCGCGATTCGATGATCGCCAACGTACGGCGGAATCTCGGATCCTTCGGCGATATCAGCCCGACATCGACCAGTTGCAGCAGGCTTGCATCGATTTCGGTGCCGCCGAATGACGCGGCAAGATAGCCGGCATCGTCATTCCATGCACGGGCCAGGATCTTGTCGCGTATCTCGGTCGCGCGCTGCCGCCAGAACCGGGAGCGACCGCCGAGGCCGAGATGCTGGGCAATGCGACCCAACCGGTTGCATGCCGCCCAGCACATGGTGCTGGAATAGGTGTGAATCCGCGTGGTGGTGCGAAACTCCCACAGGCCCGAGTCGGGCGCTTCGTGCAGCGCATAGGCACGTTCACCCATTTCTTCGAGCTGATGAAAAGCGGCCAGCCCCACTGGCCGCAATAGTCGTCGATCGAAGAACGCCTGTGCCGACGAGAGCACGACCTGGCCGTAGACATCGTTCTGCCGCTGGATATAGGCCTGATTGCCGATCCGCACCGGCCCCATGCCGCGATATCCCGCCAGAGCATCGGCGGTTCGCTCATCGAGGCCGGTTTCCAGCGAGATATCGTAGACCGGTTGCAGCGGTCTGGGGCCTGCGTTGCTCATGACGTTGCGCAGATAGGCGAGATAGCCCTCCATGATGTCGACAACGCCGAGCCTGTTGAGCGCCCGTATGACGTAATAGGAATCACGCAGCCAGCAATAGCGATAGTCCCAGTTTCGGGTGCTGTCCGGTGCTTCCGGAATCGACGTCGTCATCGCCGCGACGAAAGCACCGGTATCTTCGAACCAGCAAAGTTTGAGTCCGATCGCCGCGCGTATGACCGCGTCCTGCCAGTCGAGCGGAATGGCCAGCATTCGCACCCATTCGCGCCAGTAGGAAACGGTTTCGTTGAAACAGTCGGTGCAGAAGGCGGTGACCGGTTTGAGCAGCGTTTCGTCCGGCCCTATGACCATGGAGATCGGACGCTCGAGGCGGAACCAAGTTTCGCCGAGAATGTAGGAGATCGGCGCGCTCGCGGTGAGACGCAAGGCAAGATTCGGCCCGACGAACCGGATGTGATTGGAGCCGGAGGTCAAAGCCGGCGTTATCGATCCATAGTCAAATGTGGGGCGGGCACGAATACGGATCCGCGGAGTGCCCCGGATTGGGCGAACGATGCGGATGATGGATGCCGGTCGATAGCGACGCCCGAACTGGTTGAATCGCGGCGCGAAGTCGACCACTTCGACCGCATTGCCCTCGGCGTCGTGCATTTCCGTCCGGAGCACGGCCGTATTGGGCAGATAGTCCTGCGCGCTGCCGGCGTAGTTTTCGACCGACACATCGAATATGCCGCGTACTGCTGCGGAGGCCATGTCCTTGTCGTCCAGTAGCGCGGAGAAGACAGGGTCGCCATCGAAACGCGGCATGCACGACCAGACAATCCGGGCCTGCCGGTCGATCAGTGCGCCAAAGCTGCAATTCCCGATGACGCCAAGATGCAGGTCGGGCGATTTGCGGGTCATCGCACGAACTCGGTGAGCCACGCGCGAACAGCGTTCACACTCTCGAGACGCGCTGAAGCGTGTGTCGGCCGCATCGGACCGACCAGTATGCCGAACCCGCCCATCGCGGCGGAGGCGGCAAACCCGTCTTCGTCGGTCAGGTCGTCGCCCACAAAGACCGGCCGGCGACCGGCAAACGGTTCATGCCCCATGATTGCTGATACCGCGGTGCCTTTATCGATGCCGGCAGGACCCAGTTCGACAACCATATTTCCGGGACGGACGCAAAGCGCGCCGGCCGATTCGGCGGCGAGCGCCTCCACAATCGCATGACATGCGCCAGCCTGCTCCGGTGCGGCACGGAAATGCAGCGCGTAGTTCGATCCCTTGTCCTCGAACAGAACCCCGCGCGCGCGACCCGCAAAATCCTCGAGGCGCCGCTGAACCACATCTCGAAGTGCCTGGTCGACCGGAATGCGATCGTGGCGGCCGTCGGCGTACCAGGTCTCGGCGCCGTGCAGACCGACAATTGTGGGAATGCCCAAGGGCAACAGGCGCCGGAGCTGTTCGACCGGCCGCCCGCTCACGATGGCCGCCGCGCCCTGGAGCTTCAGGGCGAGCGCAGGGAGAAGATCGCCGAGCCGGCCCGACAAAGATACCGCCTGCGGCCCCGCAGCCAGTTCCACCAGCGTCCCATCGAAATCCAAAAAAAGTCCGGGTTTCTGAACGTCAGCCAGCGGCGGTGGCCAGGAGATATGTCGTTCGCTGTCCATCCACTGCGAAATTGCGCTTCGTCCCTCGGATCTACAACCCTTTTAGAGGTAAATAGGTTCGGTTTTTTGTTCGAGAGTGAAACGGCGGCCACGCGGGGCGCGCGAATCAAGAAGAATCCGGCGATCGCCCGCGCGGCATCGGGCCGCGCCGATTGCTCATTCCTTCGCGTTGGGTTCCCACAGAGCGAGTATCTCGGCTTCGGTCTGCTTCGGCAGATTACCGGCAAAGGCATAGCCGTCCGGTTTGTGATCGATGAATATTTCGCCGACGAGTTCGAAACCCTTCGGCTCGTCGAAGGTGCCGACACACATCATATATTGGTCAGCCGGCTTCAGATAATAGAACAGGTTGCCGCCGCAGCGTTTGCACGACCCGCGCTCCGCCCATTCCGAGGAATCGTAGCGCAGGATGTTCTCGGCGCCCTTGAATTCGACGCCCGATGCAGAGGCGGAAAAGGAAGGTCCGCCCGCCCAGCGCCGGCACATGCCGCAATGGCAGGCGTGATAATGGGTTTCGACGTCCTTCGCGGTAAACCGCACCGCGCCGCACAGACATTGTCCGGATCCCGATGGCATCGTTCGCTCCTCGCATGGTGGAGTGGTCGGCACAGGCTAATCCGATGGCGCAGCGGGCCGGAAGTGTTTTTGGTCTGGCAATGTCTCGCGGCGGTTGATTGACTCG
Source organism: Dongiaceae bacterium (assembly GCA_040902645.1). Lineage (GTDB taxonomy): Bacteria > Pseudomonadota > Alphaproteobacteria > Dongiales > Dongiaceae > JAWXBK01. Next base: position 6,783 of record JBBDWW010000457.1, read on the forward strand.
TACCAATGGGCACGAAAATATCGGATCGGGCGGGATGGCGATGCTCGGCGCCGCTACGGCCGGGTGTCGGTGCGCGGCAGCAATACAGGGAGAGACGTCAATGACCACCGGGCTTGTCCATGACGAGCGCTATTACTGGATCGAGCTTGGCGGGTATCTGCCGCTCGGCGAATTTTCCCAGCCCTTCCCGGCGATGGACAGCCCCGAGGGCAAGCGCCGCATCCTCAATCTGGTGCGGGTGAGTGGCCTCATGAAGCATCTCGTCGAGCTCGAGCCGCGCATGGCGACGGAAGACGAACTCGCGCTGTTCCACACGCGCGATTACATCGCCAAGGTCAAGGAACTGAGCGATACGCATGGCGGCAGCGTCGGCGATTTCACCGCGATCTGCGCCGGCGGTTACGATATCGCCAAGCTTGCGGCCGGCGGTTGCATGGTGGCGATCGATGCGGTGCTGAACGGCGATATCGACAATGCGTTCGCGATGGTGCGCCCCTGCGGTCATCACGCGGAAGCGGATCGCGGCCGCGGCTTTGCGATCTTCTCGAACGTCGCGGTTGCGATCATGAGCGCGCGGCAGCGCCTCGGCGTCGAACGGGTCGCGGTGATCGACTGGGACGTGCATCACGGCAACGGCACGCAATGGGCGTTCTATGACGATCCCGACGTACTGACGATGTCGATCCACCAGGATCGGCTCTATCCGGTCGAAAGCGGCGCGCTCGAGGAGCGCGGCACCGGCAGGGGTGAAGGGTTCAATCTGAACATCCCGCTGCCGCCCGGGTGCGGTCACTCAGCTTACATTTCGACGATCGAGCGCGTCGTGGTGCCGGCGTTGCAGGCGTTCCGGCCGCAGCTCATCGTGATCGCCTCGGGCTTCGATGCCAGTGTGCTCGATCCGCTGGCGCGGATGATGTGCCACAGCGAAACCTATCGCCGCATGACGGAACTCGTCATGGCAGCCGCGGCGGATTTGTGCGGCGGGCGCCTCGTCGTCTGCCTCGAGGGCGGCTATTCGCCGGTCTACATTCCCTATTGCGGCCTGCCGGTGATCGAAACCCTGTCGGGCCATCGCACCAAAGTGGAGGATCCGCTGGCCGCCTGGGTCGCCCAGATCGGCGGGCACGACCTGCAACCGCATCAGAACGACGCGATCGAGCGTGCGGCCGCTTTGATTTCCGGCATACGCTGAGGAATGACATCCGGCCCACGCAATTCGAGGAGCGTTGCGCCGCCCGCATGGGCGGCATCGGTAGATGGCGTTTGACCGCGCAAGGCCAGCCTGTATCATCCATTGCCAACTCAAAAATTGGGGGGACTAGTCCATGAAAAAGACGTCTGATCGCCGTTCGGGTTCATCGCTCTCGCGCCGGACATTGCTCGGTTCGGGCGCCGCCGCCGGTGCGGTCGCCGCGACGGCCGCCGTGGGCGCCGTTGCCGCACCGAAGATCGTGAAAGCCCAGAGCGGCGACCCGATCATCATCGGCACGGCCGCGGCCTTGACGGGCTGGGGCGCCGCCGACGGTCTCGATTTCAAGCAGGGCTGCGAGTTCGCGATCGAAGACATCAACGCTTTGGGCGGCATTGCCGGCCGTCCGGTCGAGTTCGTGGTCGAGGACTGCAAGGAGATGGGGCCACAGAACAATATCGCGGCGACGCGGGCGCTCATCGATCGTCACGGCGTGCATGCGATCTGCAACGGTTATCTCGTCGGCTCCGGCGCGGAATACGACATCATCGCCGATGCCGAAGTGATGCATCTCAACTGCAACACCTACGAGACAACGGCGAAGATCGTGCGCGACGATCCCGAGCGCTATTACACGATCTTCAGCGATTCGACCGAAATCTGGTACGGCACCGGTCTGCTGGTGTTCCTGAAAAACCTGATGGAATCGGGTCAGTGGGAGCCGAGCAACCGCAAGGTCGCGCTCATCACCTCCAACAATCCCTATTCGGTGCTGATCGCCGAGACGATCCGCGATCACGCACAGGAATATGGCTGGGAAGTGTCGCTCTACGAAGAGGTCGTGCAGCCCATCGCCGAATGGGGCCCGACGCTCGCCAAGATCCGCAGCGACCCGCCGGGCCTGATCGCGAACACGCATTTCTTCCCGCAGGACATCGCGCAGTTCGCCCTGCAATTCGCCGAGAACCCGACGCCGTCGCTGGTCTATATGCAATACGGTCCGTCGATTCCGGAATTCATCAATCTCGCCAAGGAAACCGCCGACGGTATTCTGTGGGCGACGGTCGTCGGTTCGCTCGCGGGCGGGTTCGGCCTCAATTTCCAGCAGCGTTATACCGAACGCTACGGCGAGAACGCAGGCTTCCGTAATGCCGGACAGACCTACGATCTGGTGATGATGTACGCGCAGGCGGCATCGCGCAGCGGCAATCCGGACGATCCGAAGGCCGTTGCCAATGTGCTGCGCAATGCCACGATCCATCGCGGCGTTTGCGGATCGTGGAAGTTCGAGCCGGACGATCAGTGCGCGCGGCCCTATCCGGGCTTCACCACCGATCCGTCATTGGGTCTGACGCATCATTTCTACCAGATCCAGGCCGGGCAGCAGGTTGCCGTCGGTCCGGCGCCTTATATCCAGGGTGAGTTCCAGCTCCCGTCCTGGCTCTAAAAGGCCCGAGCGGTATGGTCGCAGGTTGGCGGGCCCGGATAACGGGCGATGCCTGAGGCAATGTCGGATAAGGCGGGTACGGGCGGCACACCGTTGCTGGTGTGCCGCAACGTAACCCGCCGATTCGGCGCACTGGTCGCGGTCAACGATCTCAGCTTCGATCTGCAGCCGGGTGAAATTCTGGGCATCGGCGGGCCGAACGGTGCCGGCAAGACCACGCTCTTCGACGTCATATCGGGCTTCATGGCGCCGGACGAGGGCGAGGTGCAGCATCGCGGCGAGCGCATCAGCGGGTTCCGGCCGCATGAGGTCTGCCATCACGGGCTCGGCCGCACGTTTCAGCTCAATGCCGCCTTCGCAACGCTGACCGTCTACGAGAACGTGCTCGCGGCAGCGCATTTCGGCCAACCGAAAACGATCATGGAATCGATCCGGCTCGACCGGAGGGCGACGGAGGCGGCGCGCGAAGCGCTCGATTTCGTCCGGCTGTCCGACCGGCAGGATCAGATCGCCGGCAGCCTGCCGATCATCGACCGCAAGCGAATCATGATTGCTGCGGCACTGGCGGGAAGGCCCGATTGTCTCCTGATGGACGAGCCGGTCGGGGGTCTCAATCCCAAAGAAATCGCCGAGATGATGGATCTTGTTACGCGCGTGCGCGCGAGCGGAGTCGCGATCATTCTCATCGAGCATGTCATGCGGTTTCTGGTCAGCCTGTCGGATCGCGTACTGATCATGCATCACGGCGAGCTGCTGTTTCTCGGCAAGGCCGAGGCGATGGCGCGCGACCAACGCGTGGCGGAGGTCTATCTGGGCGCCAAGGCGGCGGCGCGTATCCGCGACTATGTGCAGGCGGGAGGCGCCTCGTGAGCGAACCACTGCTTCGCCTCGAAAATGTGCAGTCCGGCTACGACGATCATCTCGTGCTGCAGGGGATTTCGTTCGACGTGCCGGAAGGCAGCGTGGTGAGCGTGCTCGGACCCAACGGACACGGCAAGTCGACCCTGCTGCGCACCATTTCCGGTCTGCTGCGTCTGCGCGGCGGGTCGATCCGCTTTGCCGGCGAGCCGATCGACAAATGGCGCGTCGACCAGATCGTCGCGGCCGGCCTCGTTCATATTCCGCAGGGCGACCTCGTCTTTCCGCAGATGACGGTGCGCGAGAATCTCTATCTCGGTGCCTATCTGCCCAAGGCGCATGCGCGTCGCGATGATCAGCTCGAGCGGGTCTATCACCTCTTCCCGCGCCTCAAGGAGCGCTCGAGCCAGCTTGCCAGCACGCTGAGCGGTGGCGAGCGCCGGATGCTGGCGATCGGCCGCGGGCTCATGAGCCGCGCGCGATTGCTGATGCTGGACGAGCCCTCGCTCGGCCTCGCACCGCTGATCACCGAAGAGATCTACGACAATATCCGCAAGCTGAAGGAAGAGG
>JBBDWW010000458.1:0-1609 GCA_040902645.1 Dongiaceae bacterium
CCGGCGCCGGTGAAACGGCGCCGGGCGCCCGATCAATATTCGACGCGAACCTTGTAGGTCAGCGTCGTTTCGCCTTCGGCCGGCACTTCGATCTGCCATTCGGCGCGATAGGCGTCGAGCTTCTTGTGCGGAAAGCTTTCCTCCAGCACGGTCCACTCGCCGTCGATGCCTTCGATGAAGCGCACGGTTACCGGGTCCGGCTTCGCATTGCGGAACACGATTTCGAACGTGCTTTCATAGAGCTCGTCGGAGAGCCGGTCGAAATCGGTCTGGCGCGTCCGCGCGGTCACGTCGAAGGCCTGGCCGAGCATCAGCCGCACGCTCTCGCCCTTCGGCGTGTGCTGGATCAGATCCTCGCCGACGAACTGCACACGACCCTGGCTGTCCGCCTTGTAGACGCGAATGATACCGCCGGGCAGCGGCATGCCGAGCCCGCCCGCCTCGTCGTTCTTGAACTCGACGAAGACGGTGGCGTTGACCCGTTCCTGCTCGCCCATCGGATAGTTGAACGCATAAGCGATGTTCTCGAAGCGGTATTCCTTGGCGACCGGCGTGCCGGTGCCGGAGAGCAGCGCCACCTGCTTGGTCTGGTTCTCGGCAAGCGTCGTCGGGCGGCCGAGCGTGTAGAGGTGATAATCGAGCAACGCTTCCTGGGTCATCGCCGGCACGGCGGCAGCGCCATCGGACATCATCATGTCCTGCTCGCCCCTGAACATCATTTCCTGCACGACATTCACGTCGCCGGCGACAAGCTGAAGCGTTGCATCGCGATAGGCGGTGCCGCTCGAGTTGGTGAGCGTCACCCAGCCGTTGAGATCGATGGTCGATTCGTCGTCGGACAGTTCGGCGACATAGTCTGCCTTCCAGCCGAGTCCGCCGGTCAGATAGCTGAGCGTCGCCGAGGCGTCGCCCGCGGACGGGCTGTCGAGATCGATCACCAAGGTCGGCCGCGCGCGCAGATGCACCGGCACCTGGTCGAACACGATACGGCCCGGATAGGCGGTTTCGATCCTATCGCCGACGCGGACGGTGATGCCGCCGGCGGTCGAGAGCAATAGCCCCTCCTCGACGATATCCTCGCCGGTCTCGGGATTGGTGCGGACCAGCCGCACCATCTGGCCGACCGACTTGTCGAGCAAGGTCTGCGGCGTCAGCAGATCGAAATTGAAATTCTGTTCGAGCACGGCGGCTTCGATGCCTTCGATCGTGATCAGCGCCGTCTCGGGGCGCATGTACGCGCTCACGTCGATGAAGGCGAGGTGATTGAGCCCGCTCTCCAGCGTGATGTCGCGCTGATCGCGCACCAGTGCCAGATCCTGGTTGTAGATGGTCACCGCAACCGAGGTCTGATCCTCGAGCGGGATTTGGGTCTCCTGCGCCTGGGCACCGATGCCCGGCAACGAAACCAGGGCGAGGATGGCGCCCGCAAACGCAGTACGCCCCAACGAAAGATCGAGCATGTTTCCATCTCCTAGGGTCCGCCCCGATCGGGCGAGGGCCAGATTCTACGCCACCGATGGCGGAAATACGGCGGCCCAGTGACCCTTTTCCGGTCAGCGGGGACACGCTTCGGTGACCCTAGATGTAACCCTCATCGCGGTCGGGGGGG
>JBBDWW010000459.1:0-1608 GCA_040902645.1 Dongiaceae bacterium
GAAGCCGGGTTTCCACCGCGCCTTCGAATATTCCGATTGCTGGGTCGACGATGCGCGGCTCGTCGTGCTGAACGCCCGCGACGCGGCCGACCGCGGCGCCACGATCCGGACCCGCACCAAGGTCGTGTCCGCGCGACGCGAGGGCGATCGCTGGCGGATCATCTTGCGCGACGAGGCGACCGGTGCGAGTGAAACGGTGACCGCGTTGTTGCTGGTCAACGCGTCGGGGCCGTGGGTCGACGACGTACTCGACGGCGTCGTCGGCATGAACGATGCGCGCAATGTACGGCTGGTGCAGGGCAGCCATATCGTCGCGCGCAAGCTGTTCGAGGGCGAGCGCAGTTATATTTTCCAGAACAAGGACGGCCGCATCGTCTTCGCGATCCCCTATGAGGACGACTTCACGCTGATCGGCACGACCGATCTCGACTATGTCGGCGATCCCGCGGCGGCCGCGATCAGCGAGGCGGAGATCGATTATCTCTGCGACGCGGTCAGCGACTATTTCGACCGTAAAATCGGGCGAAACGACATCGTCTCGACCTATTCCGGCGTCCGCCCGCTCTATGACGACGGCGCCTCGAAGGCACAGGAAGCGACGCGCGATTACGTGCTCAAGGCCGAGCGACCGGACGGCAGTGCCGCCCTCCTCAATATCTTCGGCGGCAAGATCACGACCTATCGAAGGCTCGCCGAAGCGGTCGTTCAGATGATCGAGGAGATTCTCGGTGCGCGCGGGCCCGCCTGGACGGCCAATGCGCCGCTGCCCGGCGGCGATTTCGAGCCGACCGGCCGCGCGGCACTGGAAGCGCGGATTGCCGAGCGTTTCCCCGTCCTCGAGAGGTCCACAGCGAGCCGCTTCGCCCGGCAATATGGGACGCGCAGCTTCCAGCTTCTGGGCGATGCAGCAGGCCGCAGCGATCTCGGCCGGCATTTCGGCGCCGATCTTTACGAGCGCGAGGTTATCTGGCTCATCGAGCAGGAATGGGCGCGCAGCGTCGCAGACATAATCTGGCGGCGGACCAAGCTGGGTCTGCGGCTCGACGCATCGGCACAGGCAAGTCTCGCCGAGTTTCTCAAAGCGCGGCTGGCGGCGGGTTCGACCGTCCTCGCGAAGCCGGTCGAACCGGTTGGCGGCGGACGGACGGCGGCGGTAATAAAAGGGTAACATCGACTCCGCCCCGCGCGACGCCGCGGCACGAAAGACAGGACGAAACCGGTGCTGACCGATCGCCTCAACGACATCCTCGAACTCGCCCGGCAGACCGGACGGGTGACGGTCGACGATCTGGCCGAGCGGTTTCAGGTCACCCCGCAGACGATCCGCAAGGATCTTGGCGAGCTCTGCCAGAAAAAACTGCTGGCGCGCGTCCATGGCGGCGCGATCGTTTCCTCGGGTGTCGAGAACGTCCAGTACGAGGCCCGCCGGCTCATCGCGACCGAGCAGAAGGCGGCGATCGGCCTCGCGGCCGCGGCCCTGATCCCGAACAACGCCTCGCTCTTCATCAATATCGGGACCACGACCGAGGCCGTCGCGCGCGCGCTCCTGCAGCATAGGGAGCTCATGGTCATCACCAATAATATCAATGTTGCCAACGAGATGCGGCT
>JBBDWW010000460.1:0-1605 GCA_040902645.1 Dongiaceae bacterium
CGCGATCCTGCTGAACTACACCGAGGTGGCGCTGATCGCCATCGGTCTCACATACGTCATCGCCGCCGGCGACATCGACCTTTCCGTCGGCGCAGTGCTGGCGCTCGCCGGCAGCACGGCCGCTTACGCGCTGAAGGTACTCGGCCTCGATCCTTTCTCGGCCATGGCTCTCGGGCTCGCGGTCGGGACGCTCGCCGGCGTCGTCAACGCCGCATTGACAGTCTGGCTCGGACTGCCGGCATTCATTGCCACCCTCGGCATGTTTTATATGGCCCGCGGCGCGGCCGCATGGATCGTCTCCGGCCAGCAACTCACAGGTTGGAACGAGACCTATAACCTCATCGGGCGAAAGGTCGGCGATATCCTGAGTTATCTGGGGCTTCCGCACCCGAGCGGATTCATCGGTGCGGTAACCGAAGTAGTGAGCGTCCAGACGCTGTGGATGATCTTCGTCGCCATTCTCGCCGGCACCGTGCTGGGGTTCATGATATTCGGTCAGAAGCTCTACGCGACCGGCGGCAACCGTCGCGCCGCCGACTACGCCGGCATCAACACCAACCAGGTCCGGTTCATCGCACTCGTATTCTGCGCCGTCTGCGCCACTATGGCGGGCCTCATCAATATCGCCTATTTCCGCAGCTTCAATCCGGTCGCCGGACAGTTCCGCGAACTCGACGGCATCGCCGCGGTGATCATCGGCGGCGGCTCGATCTTCGGTGGCTACGGCACGGTCATTGGGGCGCTTGCCGGAGCGGCGGTTATCACTTTGATCAGGGCCTTGCTACAGCTCAACGTGCGGGGATTCAGCATGCCCCAACATTGGGTGAACGTTTTCGTCGGCACTATCCTAATCATCGCGGTGCTCATTGACATCTGGGTCCGCCAGGCAAACATTTTCGGCGTGCTGCGCGAGCGCATGCGAAAGCACCGGAGATTGCGGCTGGAGAGTATCGATGCCTGAAGACGCAAGACCGATCGAGCCCATCGTCCGCATGCGCGGCATCCACAAGGCCTTCGGCGCGATCCGCGCGCTGGTCGACGTCGATCTGGACCTCTACCCGGGCGAGGTCCTTGGCCTCGTCGGCGACAACGGCGCCGGCAAGTCGACGCTGATGAAGATCCTGACCGGTGCCTACCAGCGCGACACCGGCGACATTCACGTCGCCGGCAAGGCCGCGCACTTCCGAAGCCCACACGAAAGCCGCGACGTCGGCATCGAGATGATCTACCAGGACTTTGCGCTGTGCGGGAACATGGACGTCGGCCAGAACATCTTCCTCGGCCGCTGGCCGAAGAGCGGCATTTTCGTCGATCGCAAGACGATGTACGCCGAAGCCGACAAGGTGCTGAAGCGACTCAAGGTCGACGTGAACTCGGTCTATCAGCGGGTCGAGAGCCTGTCGGGCGGCCGCCAGCAATCGGTGGCCATTGCCCGTGCGATTTCATTCGAGCCGCGCGTCGTCATCCTCGACGAGCCGACCGCCAATCTCTCGGTGATGGCGACCGAGCGGCTGCTTGAAACGATGATCGAGCTGAAGAAGCAGGGCGTCGCGCAGATCATCATCTCGCATCGCCTCCAGGATATCTTCGCGGTCGGCGACCGCG
>JBBDWW010000461.1:0-10774 GCA_040902645.1 Dongiaceae bacterium
CCTGTTCGTCGGTCGGCACTTTCACCCCGGCGATCGTCAAGGTTTCGATGCCGATCTCGTTGCGCTGCACGGCATAGGTCGTCTGGCCGGTCGCGACGCGCAGAAGCTCGGGCGCGAGCGCGGGCAGGATTGTGTCGCCGACGCGCATCAGAAGCGGCACGCGCCGCACCAGTCCGTCCTGCTCGGGATCGAGCGTGAAGAGGCCGCGCCCGACGGCGGCCGCTTCGAGCGCCGGCAGGTTCGAAAGTACGCCGGGATAGGGATAGAGGAACGGCCGCGGATCGCCACCGATCTCGGCGACCGCCGCCGGTGCTTTCGGATTTTCGTTGGCGGTGACGCCGAGCCGCTCGAGCACCGAATAGCCGAGCACGCAGCGGCAGCGCGCGAGGGTCGCTGCAAAAATCTCGTCATGATCGGGCAGCGATTCGAGCAGCGCGCGCGTTGCCGGATCGATGCCGTCGAGCCGTTGCGCGATCATCGCCGGCGAGGTGCGGTCGGGTTCGGCGAAGAGAATGTCGAAGCCCACGACCGCAGCACCGGATGCCATCAGCCGGTCGACCAGCTCGGCAAGGATCGTGCGCGGCCACGGCCATTGCCCGATTTCGGCGATGCTCGCCTCGTCGATATCGACAATCTGCACCGGATATTGCTCGTTCTGGCGCGGTGCGAGCTTCTGCATCAGATCGAAACTGCGCAGCCTGAGCGCCTCGATCATCACCGGGTCCTCGACGCGCACCCAGAGCAGCAGCGCAAGCAGCGGCAGCGCGACCGCGCGCGCCAGCCCGAACCGTCCGCTCATATTTCTCAGGATGGACGTCATTCCCCGGCCGGACCCCCTCGTCGCCCGAACCGGCCGCGCGCGGCCGATCCCGGCGCAGACCTTAAAGTTCCGGCCCGGCGCCGTCGATGCCGGGCGCTTGATCTGGCCCCGCCATTGACCCAAATGAGGGCCGGGTGATAGCCATCGGCGCCCCACCCAACATGACCCCAGCCGGATGAAGCCCGCACCCGATTCGCTGCCCGACCTCGCCGTCGATATTCGCGGCCTCAGCAAACTCTATCGCAGCCGCAAAAGCGGCGGCGTGCAGGCGCTGAGCGAGGTCGATCTGCAGATTCCGCGCGGCATGCTGTTCGGCCTGCTCGGCCCGAACGGCGCCGGCAAATCGACGCTGATCAACATCATGGCCCAGCTCGTGCGCAAGACGACGGGCAATGTGCGGATCTGGGACTACGATCTCGACCGGAGCCCGCGCGACGTCGCGAGCGCGATCGGTGTCGTGCCGCAGGAACTCAATATCGATCCGTTCTTCACGCCGCATGAGCTGCTCGACCTGCAGGCCGGGCTCTATGGCGTGCCGCGCAAGGAGCGCCGCACCGCCGAATTGCTGGCGGCGATGAGCCTGACGCGGCAGTCGAACTCGTATGCGCGAAGCCTTTCGGGCGGCATGCGCCGGCGGCTGATGGTCGCGAAGGCGATGGTGCACAGCCCGCCGGTCCTGGTGCTCGACGAGCCGACCGCGGGCGTCGATGTCGAGTTGCGGCGGCAGCTCTGGGATTATGTGCGCGAACTCAACAAAGCCGGCACGACGGTACTGCTGACGACGCATTATCTCGAAGAGGCCGAAGAATTATGCGATCGCATCGCGATCATCAACCATGGCAAGGTAATCGCGATCGACGATACGGCGCGGATGCTGGCGCGGCTCGATCACAAGGAGCTGCTGTTCATCTTTGCCGCCGACGTCGCCGCGATGCCCGAAGAATTGACACGTTTCGACGTCCAGCTTCAGACGCCGCGCCGGATGCTGGTGCGCTATCAGCCGAGCAAGACGCAGATCGCGGAGATCCTTGGTGCTGTGCAGCGCGCGGGGCTCGAGATCGCCGATCTCACCACGCTCGAAACCGATCTCGAGGATATTTTCCTCGAACTGACGCGCGGGACCCGCAGCGAGCTGCGGCCGGGCGCCGGGCGATCGAACGCGCCGACTCCCACGGGCGCTGAGCGCGCGTGACGAACGAGCGCCGGCATGATCGAAAATTTGCGACCATTCTCGCTGTCGGCCTGGCGCTGTTCGCGGCCGGGTTTGCCGGCGGCTGTGCCCCGAAACTGCAGACGATCGGCCCCGATATTGAAGCGCCCATGCTGACCGACGACACGATCGTGATGCCGGATGGCGTCGCTCTGCCGTTGCGACGCTGGCTGCCGGAGAACGGCGCGCGCAAGCCCGATGCGGTGGTGTTGGCGCTGCACGGGTTCAACGATTATTCGCGCGCCTTCGAACTGCCGGCCGATTTCTGGATCAAGGCCGGCATCGCGACCTATGCCTATGACCAACGCGGTTTCGGCAACAGCGAACAGATCGGCTATTGGCCGGGCGACGAGCGGCTCATCGAGGACGTGAATGTCGCGGTCGGCCTGCTGCGCGCCGAACATCCCGACACGCCGATCTTCCTGCTCGGCGAAAGCATGGGCGGCGCCGTTGCGATGGCGGTGCTCGATGCGCCGGTTCAGCCGGCGATCGACGGCGTCGTTTTGATCGCACCGGCGGTGTGGGGCCGCGAAAGCCAGGGACCGATTGCGACCGGCGCGCTCTGGTTCTTTGCGCACACGATGCCATGGATGAAACTGACCGGTGAAGGGCTGCGCATCGTGCCGACCGACAATTTGGACGTGCTGCTCGCGATGCAGAACGATCCGCTGGTGCTCAAGGAGAGCCGCATCGATGCGGTCTATGGGCTGGTCGGGCTGATGGACCGCAGTGTCGCCTCGGTGCCGCAGATGGGCAGCGTACCGACATTGATCCTTTATGGCGCGAACGAGGACGTGTTGCCATCGGGTGCCGTGATGCGCACGCTCGAACGGCTGCCGGTGTTGCCCGACGACCGGATCCGCATCGGCATCTATCGCAGCGGCTATCACATGCTGTTGCGCGATCTCGAGGCGGCCATCGTTTGGCGCGATGTCGCGGCCTGGATGACCGACCGGACGCAGAAACTACCCTCGGGCGCCGATGCGACGGCGCGGCGCGTGATGGCGGGCGAGATCGAAGACGACGAGGACGCGGAGGACGCGCTCTCGACCGTCGCGGAGCCCGCGACATAATCAACAGGTTTCGCCGAACTGGCGACATAACCGACGGATTTCGCGGAACCGGCGACGTAATAGGGGACGCTTATTCTTCGACCGCGGCGCCGGGCAGCGCGCGTCGCGCCCGCGCGACGGCGGCGGGTAAAATCTCCTGCGCTTCGGCGAACGCAATCAGGTCCGGTTCGTGCGCCATCAGAAAATCGAGCACCGCGCCGAGCATGACCGGATCCTGCGCGCGTGCGCGCAGATCGTCGAGATCGAGGCCGGAGAGCGCGAGGAAGCGCGGCAACAGCGCGTCGTCCGACGCGACATAAGCGAGCGCGATCAGCGCGAGGGTCTCGGCATCGGGGGGTGTGTTGGGGGGTGCTGCGGCCGATGCGCGCTGCGCCAGCCGCCTGGCGGGCGGGACCGGCGGATTCTCGGCCCCGTCATGGGATGACGTGTGGGTGGTTTCGGATTGCGCGCCTGACGGCGCGCCGGAGGGCGTGGTGGGCGGCGTGTCTTTGGGCGGGTCGGCCATGCCCTGTTCTACCCCAAGCTTTACCCGTTCGGGACCATCTTGTATGGTCCGCCGCGTTTCGAACCGCGGATTTCGGCCGGCTTGCCGCCCCGCGTTTCGCCGGGCCTGCACCCGTAGCTCAGCTGGATAGAGCGCTGCCCTCCGAAGGCAGAGGCCACAAGTTCGAATCTTGTCGGGTGCGCCAATTTTTGTTTACCACGCAGCGTTTCTCAGATCTTGATCACAAACTGGTCATGTCTGAACTGCGTCCTGCGCCACGCCTGCCGCGCTCAGCTCCGCAGGTGCGCCGAGAAGAAAGCTTCGGATGTGCTCAGCCCGCGTGGCGATAATGAAGCCTTCATTTGACCGCCAGCCCCAAACCACGCCGGCGACCCGCGCCAACTCAGGTGTCCACTTGATACCCCTGGCCTTCGCTTCTACGAAGCAGGTATTCCAGACTGTCGAGCCGCTGAGCCCCGGAGGCTTCGGCAAGCCCTCGTTGCCGACGACGCTTGTTACGAGGTCAGGTCGATAGTCCAAGCCAAAGTGAAACCGGCTATCCCATCGCTCATCTTTCGGTAACTCCACCTCGCACGCGAGGCTCACGGTCGCTTTGCAAAACAGCGTATCGAAATGAAAGCTGGTGCGCTCACCGGCAAACCCCGCGAACGCGAATACTTCGGTTGGCATCGGCGTGTGCGCCAATGCGATCTGGTCAAACTGGATTAACTTGGAAGCGTGGTGGACCCCTGTCCAGGCGACGTCGCTCACTGGCAGCAGGGCAAGGTCCCAGGGCCATCCTTGCTCGACGTGATGACCTTGGACACGGAACAGCGTGTTCTGATCTGCAAGCTGAAACCCGAGAAACTTCCCTGAGTGACGGATCGTGGCGACATGTTCATTCGTCAGAATATACTTGGCACCATCGACTTCGATGAAGGACCCGCTCCCCCAACCTTTCCCGTGATCGCCCTTCTCTTTGAAGACGGGCGTTCGATATTGCGCCAGATATGTCGTCATGTCCCGAGTGAGATCGGGCATGGCGGCATCCCACTCATCTCTGGTGAATAGGAGGTCAGTCTTCACCATAACGGTGCCGTGAGGGCGTTTCGGAAATTATACAGGTCCCATAATGGCATAGTGGTGCCCAGTTTCATCTCCACCGGTGCGCCATTTTTACTCTTCCAGAACAAACCGGGCACCAACATCCGCCTACGTGTCCAGAACGGATCCGCTGAAGATTCCGTACGGCATTGCTGCGGACGATATCGTATTCGATCGCGTCGTTCACACGTAATATTTGAACGGTTGCCGGTCGGCGCCCTTGGCTGAGCCCATGGTGAGCACCCCGCCAACCATGCTGGCAAAGCGCACCGTCACCGGCAGCCCATCGTTGAAGTTACATGAGTTATAATTGATCTTGGTGAGGCCCATGATGTCCTCCAGCACCTGCTTGATGGGCGGCATCTTGTCCTTGCTGCGCAGGATGGTGATGAACAGGGGATTGGGTGTCTCCGGACCAATATAGGTATCCAGCTGGGGCACATAGCCCGTCGTCCAGAGGTTGGCGTTGCCCTTGTCAAGGATAAGCGCCGTGCCGCGCAACACCGGGTAGTCGCCGTCGCGGAACAACTTCGTTTCGCCGGAGGTGCGCCTGATCCGGACGCCGACAACATTAGTGCCCTTCGGGGCAGCAGCCTCGAAGGCCGCCCATTCGTCGTCACGAAACGATGTCTGCCCATGAATGAAGAGTTCCGCCGGCGGTCCGTTGTGTTTGTCCGCATAGGTGTCGAGAACCTTCTTCAGCAGCGCGGTGGCGGCCTCCGGCGTCAGATGAAACTCATCCTCGTCCGTACGCCATGGCCCATTCGCGCCCCTGAAGACAACGCCATCGCCTTCGTTCAAGAACATCTGCGCAGCGCAGCAGGCATGGCCCTGCGCGTCGCCCGGCAGAAGCTTGTAGACGAGCCCGACGTAGCATACCCGCGGCCGCACCTCATGCAGCGTCCATGGCGGGTTCGGTTGGGCCTTGTAGTAGAGGCCCGTCCCGACATTCCAGGCGACGGTCGCGGCGTCCTGTGTTCGTCGCACTTCGTTGCCGGCTGCATTCTTGAAGGCGCCAGGGGCGATCGTCGTCTCCCGAAGGATCTGAGTCGGGCCGAGCGCAAGAGAGGACGCCTTGATGTGCCGATGGAAGTCCGGCGCGTCCTCGAAGATATCCTCAGCACCTTGGTCGATCACTTCCGACAGAAGCGGAAGGTCGGAACGCTGCTTCTGGCGCGCGCCGAACTCCCCCTTTGTTTTGGGGAGGCCGGTTCGCTTGGACTGCGGGCGGCAATGCTCATAGACCGTCTCCGGCACGACTAGCACCCAAACATCGACCGCGCCCTCCTCGTTGGCGACGTGGCGGCGAATGCGATCGATGTAGAGGCTCGCCACCTTCCCAACCGCTTCGTGGTGGTTAACGATCGAGATGGCCCCGGTGATCGCCTTTGGATCGAGCACGCATACGGTGAAGGCATCCTCGTCGAAGGTGATGTTGAAGGCTTCCTCTACACCCGGGAAGTTGGCGAGGTGGAGACGGTCTTTCTTCTCTCCTTTTTTCGGCGGCGGAACCTCGATCCGCTTCTTGAGGCTCTTAGCCCATTGCCGGAAATAGCCGATGCCGGCTTGCGTCCCGACTACGCCGAGGCGGACCTCGCGAGTTCTGCGCGGCTTGTTGTGCGGCCCGTACAGGAACAGCCCGTCCTTGGGATGCGCCGTAACCTGCCGAGAGCCGAACTCGAGTTTGGGCTCGGGCAGGTGAAGCACTTCAAGGAAGCGTTCCGGTGGTTTCATTCCGTTTCCTCTTCCGGCTCCGGACGGCCGAGAGTGGACTCGTCTTGCTCCTCGTCCTCGTCCTGCAAAAGGTTCGGCAGGGCCGTGCTTACCGGCGAGGTGAACAGCATTGGCGTCGATTCGAGCAGACACCGGTCGCTGGGGCCCAGTTCCAGCGCGATGAAGGAGGACTCGCCGGCAAGTACCTCCAACATAGCCATCAGCCGCCCGTGCCACTGCTTGTTGCGCCACCCTTTGCAGACGCTCCGGCGCAGGCGATGCTGCTTCTTCTTATCGTCGTAGGGCGCCGCTACATCATCGCCGCTTCGCGGGGCGAAGATCACGCGCGCTTTCAGCTTGAAGTGCTGGAAGGGCCAGAACGCGGGCAGGCCGGTGACGCCAAACTGCCAGATATGCCCCTTAGCCTCATTGCGCAGCATCGAGGATCGGCGGTCTCCCTGCATGCCCCAGGGGATCCGCTCGCCAATTTTGGCGGCGGCCGATCCGGCGTGGAAGCCCGAGGTCATGGAGTAGCGGTATTCGACGAGGCCGCGTGTGATACAAAACCGTTCCCACGCGGAGCGGTACATGCGGCTGAGGATGCTTGCGGCATCCTTGCCCTTCAGGTCGAGGGCCACACTGCCTTCGCGGATGAAATCGGGAAGTTCGATTGACGCGACCGCGCGGAACCTACCCGCCGAAGCAAACGCATCATTGATCTCTTCCTCGATCGCGAAGGCGAAGAAACCGCGATTACGCGAAACCGCCGGAAAGGGCGCGCGGCTGCAGGCCGCTACCATCGCGTCAGGGTCCGACGCGCCAGTTGGCTCAAAATAGCGGATGACGTCCGGGCATTCGGCCACGCGCAGCCAATTCGATGTCAGCCGTTCCGGTTCCTCCACAAGCCTTATGGCGCTCCGCCGACGGAAGGCTTCCCAGTGCGGGTTGATAACGGCTTCCCGCCGCTTTGGGATGCGCTGCCGCTGCAATGCCGCCAGCAGCTTGATCAACCCGTCCGACCAGCCGCGCTCGAAGTTGATGTACTGCAGTTCGCCGATACCGAAGACCTTTTTGTATTTCTCCAGCCGCAGGGGAATGATGAATTTCGGGTCTTTGAGTTCCTTCGCGAGATCCTCCGCAATGCCGATTTCTTCCTGGACGCCCTCACGTTGCAGAGTGGCGGTGCGCCCGCACAAAAGCATCTTGATTGCGCGCTGCTGAAGGGTCTCGGTGATTTCCTTGCGCCCGCGCGTACCGGGTTCCAGCGAAAGAATGTCAGCAAAGATTTCATAGCCTGCCGCCTCCAACCGGGGAGCGAGCCACAACGCAAATTCGTCATCACCGGGCGTGGCTTTGCTGATGAACAGCAAGTTGCGGTCGGGAGGGGCCTTCATTTCGATGTCCGTTGATCCGGATGGAAAAAGGGCCCGTTGAATGCGGCACAGCGAATCATGCCTATGGTAGCGCTGATTGTGTCGCAAGTCTCAATGGTTGTGAGGGGAGAGGGCTCAATTCAGTCTGGGTTATAAGCCCCGCGCTTCGTCGAACCCCACTATTGCGCAAACTCATTCTCGAAAATTGCTAGCACAAACAATCGCATAGGAGTCCCCGTTTTATCTCCATCGATGCGCCATTTCAGAACAGAACTCTGAGCGCCGAACGCCGCCGCTGTCAGAGATCGCGCCGTCGGCTGCCGCGTCGGCGTGACCTCCGGGTTATTCGGTCCGAAAGCTGCCGGTCGCCCGACCCTTCGCCCGACCTAATCCTCAAAGCGACTCGTCGGGTCACGATCGCGCTCGTATCGTCGCTTGAGCGGAAACGGCGGCAACCAGGCTTCGCGCCGCACAGTCCAGCATTCGTAGGTCGGCTTGAGCTGATCGGGGGCATCCAGGGATCCCAGGTTCACTTCGATTTCGTCGCCGGTGCGTGCGAAAACGGGCGAGCCGCAGCGGGGACAGAAATGCCGCCCCTTGTAGTCGTGCGTCTCGCCCTCGATCGTCACCGCATCCTCCGGGAACATGGCGGCCGCGTAAAAAAGCGCCCCGTGATGCTTGCGGCAGTCGAGACAGTGACAGATGCCGACCCGGTACGGGCGTCCCGACGCGACAAATCGGACGTTGCCGCACCGGCAACCGCCGGTGAATCGGTCCATGCTGCATCTCCTCTGAATTCAAGCGGCCGGAATGGTTGGCCGGTATCGTTAGAACGAACAGCCCTGTCGTGCAATTGCCCGGTTCGGGGACGCCCGGTGCCAGGCCCCGGCGGAACGCCTATGTCGGGCTCTGGCGGAACGCCATATGCTGCGAGCATGTTTAGAGTAGTGGGAATCGACGTCGGAATCGAAAGGACAAGAAATGGCCATTGCGAAGAACACGATCTGCGTGTGGTACGACAAGGACGCCGAGGAAGCCGCGCGCTTCTACGCCAAGATATTTCCCGACAGCGCGGTGAAAGCCGTCCACCATGCGCCCAGCGACTACCCGTCCGGCAAGGCGGGCGACGTGCTGACGGTCGATTTCACGGTCGCCGGCATCCCCTGCATCGGCCTCAATGGCGGGACCGCGTTCAAGCATAACGAAGCCTTCTCGTTCCAGATCGCGACCGACGATCAGCAGGAGACCGACCGATACTGGAACGCCATCGTCGGCAATGGCGGCCAGGAAAGCGTGTGCGGCTGGTGCAAGGACAAATGGGGCATCTCCTGGCAGATCACGCCGCGCGTACTGACCGACGCGATGGCGGCCGGCGGCGACGAAGCAAAGCGCGCGTTCGAGGCCATGATGGAGATGGGGAAGATCGACGTGGCCAAGATCGAGAAGGCGCGGCGCGGCTGACGCTGCCGGGATGGCCCAACACAAATTCGGGAAAAGAACAGGCCGCATCATGCGCCCGGCACGATGCGACCTGTTTCATGGGCGGGAGCGGAACACCGCGCCCGGAATTCATGCGATAGCGCGCGCGCTTGCGCTTCGCGCTAACGCTTCGTCACGACCACCTCGAGATATTCGCCCGGCACCACCATCGTTGCGTCGCCCGAACGGTTGAAGCGCGCGACGAGCGCGATCAGGTCGGCTTCGAGCGCCTTCTGCCCCGCCGCGTCGAGGGCGGCGAAGGCCTTGAGCGTCGGGCCGTACCAGGTGCGGAACATTTCGAGCCAGTGTTGGGCCGATTTGTAGCGGAACACGAAATCGCGCGGCGTGGCGTCGATCGACGCGGCCTCACGGCCGAACATCTCGTCGAGCCGCGCCTTGGTGCCCCAGAGCGCGGGCGATTTCACGCCGGCCGGCGGCGGGAGGTGCTTGCCGATCGTTTTGAAGAGCTGGCCGATGAAACCCTCGGGTGTCCAGTTCGCCAGACCGATCTTACCGCCCGACTTGCACACGCGCGCGAGTTCCGATGCGGCCTTGTCCTGGTCGGGCGTGAACATCACGCCGAAGGTCGAGACCACGGCATCGAAGCGCGCATCGGCGAAGGGCAGGTTCTCGGCATCGGCCTCGCGGAATTCCATCTTGAGACCGTCGGCCTCGGCACGCTTTCGGCCGCGCTCGAGCAAAGCCGGCACGTAATCGGTGGAGACGACGTCGCACCAGCGGCGCGCGGCCGCGAGCGAGACATTGCCGTTGCCGGCTGCGACGTCGAGCACCTTCGCGCCCGAGCGTAAATCGAGCGCCTCGCACAGGGTCTCGCCGACGATCTGCAGCGTCGAGCCGACCACGGCATAGTCGCCCGAAGACCAGGCGCCCTGCTGCTTCGCCTTCACCGCAGCAAGGTCGGGAGTCACAGGGGCGGTCGCGGCGCCGGCCGCGAGGGGGGCAGCGGCGATGGGGGTCGAAACGGACATCCGGGTAACTCCAGTCAGATTGTTGTTGGCACAGGATTGTCGGCCGCGAACGGGCGGCCGGAACCCGGGCGGCGCGACGGGATCCGCGAGGCCTCGGGCGGGCGCACCATCGGCCCTTTGCCGGGTTGAGGATAGTCCACGCAATGTACTATTGCGGGCCCGCCGGAGGGGCGAGGCTTCGGGGACCCGCCGGCGGCCCGCGCCAGCAAGGGAATGACAACCATGCGAAGCTACCGCCAGTTCTGCCCGATCGCCAAGGCCGCGGAGCTGTTCTGCGAGCGCTGGACGGCGCTCATCCTGCGCGACCTGATGCTCGGTGCCACACGTTTCTCACAGCTCCGGCGCGGGGTGCCGCTCGCCTCGCCGACCCTGCTGTCGCGCCGGCTGGCGCCGAGCCCGCTCGCGCATGTGAAGTCGCAACGGGCCGAGGCGAAAGCCGCATAGGATCGGGGCGGCGTGACGGGCCTGCACTCCTAGCTCAGCTGGATAGAGCGCTGCCCTCCGAAGGCAGAGGTCACAAGTTCGAATC
>JBBDWW010000462.1:0-10558 GCA_040902645.1 Dongiaceae bacterium
TTATCTTCAAGGGTTCGACGGCCGACTATCTCGTCGCGCTCGACAATGGCGCCGAACTGATGGTGAGCGAAACCTCCGAAATCATGGCGCTGGAACGCGGCCAGCGCGTCGATGTGGTCTGGCCGGTTTCGGGCGGCGCCTGCTTCGCCGCGGCGAAGACCTGACCGGCACCATGGCGTACGGACCTTCGATATTGCGCCGCCGCCTCGGTCCGGAGGGGCGCTTCCTGATGATGGCGGTTCCCGGCGCATTGTTCATCGTCGTGTTCCTGCTCGGTCCGATCGTTTCGATCATCGTGTTCAGCTTCTGGCGGACCGAAGTCTTCAATCTCATTCCGGACTGGAACGTCGACAATTACGTCATCCTGTTCAGCGAATCGACCTATATGGAGTTCCTGAAGCGGTCGTTCGTGACCGCCGTTCTGGTGTCGCTGGCCTGCCTTATCTATTCCTGGCCGGTCGCCTATTTCATCGCCAAGCATGGCGATCGCTACCGGTTGTTGCTCGTTCTGGCGCTGGCAGCACCTTTTTTTACCGGGATCATCCTGCGCATTGCCGGCATCCAGGGGGTGATGGGGCCGGTCGGCATCGTCAATCTCGGGCTGATGAATTTCGGCATGCAGCCGATCGAATTCATCATGTACACGCAGACGGCGACCGGCATCGGTATCGCCTATCTGTTCGTTCCGTTCATGGTGACGGCGATCTACCTATCGCTGCTCAATTTTGATTTCGAGCTGCTCGAGGTTGCAAAGATCAACGGCGCGCGGCCGTGGCGCGCGTTCATCGAAATCACCTGGCCGCTGAACTGGATCGGAACGGTGATCGGCCTCGTTCTGGTCTTCGTGCCCAGCATGGCCGAATCGATCACGCCGCGATTTCTCGGCGGACCCAATGCGGCCTCGTTCGGCAGCGTGCTCAGTCTGCAGTTCGGCGAAACCGGGACCTGGGCGCTGGGCTCGGCGATGGGGGTCGTGCTGTTCGCGGTCTCGTCGATCGTGATCTTCGCGATGTGGCGCACGGTGAACCTGCAGCGCAGCGGCTTCACCGGCAAGGGATCCTGAGCCGTGGCCGCGGTGGGCGCCGGACATGTTGCGACCAAGGGTGTGGCGAGCTTGCTGCTGGCGGGGCTCTATCTCTTTCTGTACGCGCCAATCGCGTATGTCATCTACATTTCGGTCAACAAGGATCTGATCTGGCCGTTTCCCCCGCAGTTCACGCTTGAAGCCTACGAGCTTCTCGCCAACAGCAGCACCTACAAAGATGCGCTCCGGAACAGCGTCCTGCTCGGGCTCGGCAGTGCGGTCCTCTGCACCTTCTTCGCCACGATGGGCAGCATCAGCATTCTCAAATATCGCTCGCGCTGGCGCGGTCTGATCGCGATTGTCTATCTCGCGCCGCTCTTTATCGCCGATCTGCTGGTCGGCATTTCGAGCCTGCTGTTCAACCGGCAGGTTCTCGATCTGCCCGGCAACATGGTCTCGGCGATGATTGCCAACGCCGTGCACGGGACGTCGTTCGCCTTCCTGATCATGCTGGCGCAGCTCGCGCGCTATGACTGGCGGCTCGACGATGCGGCGATGGTGTTCGGCGCGCGGCCGCTGCGCTGCTTTTGGGAAGTAACCCTGCCGATCATCTGGCCGGCGATGCTGGGCGCATTCATCATCAGCTTCATCCTCGCGTTCAACAATCTCGAGATCTCGTTCTACAATCTCGGCGCGATCCCGACCTTGCCGACGATCGCCTGGGGATCGTTGCGCTTCGGCCTGAGCCAGAGCCCCGAGCTGTTCGCGCTCGCCGCCTTGGTCAACGGCGCCGTGCTGCTGGCATTCACCGTCATGTATTTGTTGATGCGCTACCGGATCGTGAGTTTCGGTCATCGCGACTGATCGCGGCAGCGTCTCGTCGGGTTCGCCCGGCAGCGCATCGCCCGTGATCGCCGTTTTCTAAAATATGGAGCAGAATCAATGAGTTTCAAGGGTAAGGTGGCGATCGTGGCCGGCGCCGGCGGCGGCATGGGTCTGCAGATTGCAAGCGATCTGATCCGCGAGGGCGCGCATGTCGGTCTCATCGACGTGAAGGAAAAGCCGGCGAACATTCCTGACGGCCCGGGCAAGCATCGCTATCTCAAGGGCGACGTGACGGACGAGGCGTTCGTCAAGAAATCCATCGCTGACATCGTTGCCGCACATGGTCGGCTGGATTATCTCGTCAACACGACCGGCGTGCTGTGGTTCGATCGCGACAAATCCTGCACCGAGATGGATATGGATGTGTGGGATCGCGTGATGGCGATCAATCTCAAATCCTTCGCCATGACGATCAAACACGCCATTCCGGAAATGAAGAAATCCGGCGGCGGTGCGATGGTTCATTTCGCCTCGACCGATGCACTGCGCGGCGACAACCGGCCGCAGGATGCCTATGGCGCCTCGAAGGCGGCCATCGTGCGACTCTCGAAATCGATCGCGATCCAGTTTGCACGCGACGGCATCCGGTCGAACTCGATCCTGCCCGGGCCGGTCCACACGCCGATGCAGGCGCGCTGGGACAACAACGACAGCGCACAGAAGGCGATCCAGGATTATGTGCCGCTCGGTCGCGTCGGCACGGTGCAGGACATGGCCAATGCCTGCCTCTTCCTGCTGTCGGACAAGGCGTCGTTCGTGACCGGCACCGAGCTTCTGGTCGATGGCGGCATCATGGCGAAGCCCTGAGCCGTATCGCGGGAGTGATGACAAGCAAACGATGACGAGGGCCGCCGGCAGGCTCGCAGGCCGCGTCGCGATCGTAACTGGCGGCAACCGCGGCATCGGACGCGGCATTGCCGATCTGTTTGCGCGCGAAGGGGCCCGGCTGGTGATCGTCGGCCGCGACCGCCAGAGCGGCGATGAGGCGGTCGCCAGAATCGCGCAAGCGGGCGGCGAGGCGATGTTCGTCGCCGGCGATGTCGCGCTCGCGGCACGTCGGCCGCGATGGTTGCGGCCGCGCTCGAACGCTTCGGCCGGCTCGACATCCTCTGCCACAATGCCGGGATCTTTCCCGAGGTGCGGCTCGACGACATGACCGAGGCCGAATGGGATCGCGTCATGGACGTCAATCTGAAGAGCACTTTCCTCGCGACCAAGGCCTGCTTCAAGCCGATGCGGGCGCAGCGTTATGGCCGGATCGTGCTGACCTCGTCGATCACCGGGCCGATCGTCGGCAATCCCGGGCTCGCGCATTATTCGGCGAGCAAGGCCGGGATGGAGGGGTTCATCCGCACCGCGGTGATCGAGTGTGCGGCAGACGGCATCACGATCAACGCGGTCGAGCCGGGCAATATCCTGACCGAAGGGCTCGCCGCGACCCTGGGGCAGAAGCATATCGACGCGATGACGGCGGCCGTCCCGATGGGACGGCTCGGCGAGCCGATCGACATCGCCTGGGCCACCTTGTTCCTCGCGAGCAATGAGGCGCGTTACATCACCGGCCAGCGCATCGTGGTCGATGGCGGGCAGACGCTGCCGGAGACGCGAAGCGGCGTGAACTGAAATCCGGACGCGAAGCGGCGTGAATTGAAGTCCGGACGCGAAGCGGCGTGAATTGAATTGGACGCGCAGCGGGGTGAATTGAAAAATGCGTATGAATTTGGCTACGTGTCCCTCTCCCCCTTGCGGGAGAGGGTAGCCATGCGAGTGTCAACGAGCATGGCCGGGTGAGGGTGACGCACGCACACTGACCCCCTCACCCTACCTCTCCCCCTTCGAGGGGGAGAGGGGTAACAAAAGCTTCTATCCGCGATGCCTGTCGAGAAAGCCCCGCACCGTGTCGAGATAGGCCTGCGGTTCCTCGTACATCGCCATATGCGAGCTGTTCCGGAACACGCGGATTTCCGAGTTCGGCAGATTGCGATGGATCCGCATCGCGCAGGCGGGCGTCAGCTCGTCATGCAGCCCGACCAGAACAAGGGTTGGCGTCTTGATGCGCGGCAGATCGGGCACCCGGTTCCAGTCCTTCAGATTGCCGGTGAAGTGGAACTCGTTCGGCCCCTGCATGGCGTCGTAGATCGCATGATTCTCGTGGTCGATCGAGTTGCGCACCGATGGTGGCAGTTCTCGCAGGCGGTAGACATGCCGATAGGAAAGCAGCGTGATCGCCGCCTTGTATTCGGGATGGTCGTAATTTCCCTCAGCCTCGTAGGCCAGCATCATCGCCTGCGTTTCGGCGCCGAGATTGCCACGCAGCCGGTCGAGCTCGGCGATCATATGCGGCATGTCGGCACTCGTGTTCGAGAGCACCAGCGATTTGAGTGCGGCCGGATATTTCAGTGCGTATTCGATGCCGAGCCAGCCGCCCCAGCTATGGCCGAGGAGATGCATGCGGCCGATGCCCAGCGCCTTGCGCACCGTATCGACCTCGTCGCAATAGCGCCCAATCGTCCACAGCGCCGGATCGGTCGGCGTGTCGGATTGGCCGGTGCCGAGCTGGTCGTAGGTGACGACGCGATAGCCCGTCTCGACCAGAGCGACCAACGGATCGCGCAGATAGTCGCAAGGCAGGCCCGGCCCGCCATTGAGCAGGAAAACCACCTCGTCGCCTTTGCCATAGCTGTAGGTGACGACCTTGTATCCGTCGACCGCGACCGAGCGTTTCTCGTCCGGCTTCTGCGGATCGATCATGCGGTAACCCTCCCGTCGTGCCGCCTCATTGGGCAAGGCAGGCCAGAATCTTGTCGAAGACTGAAGCGAGGCGTCCCGCCCATTCGCGCTGTCCCTGTTCGCCGACGATCAGATCCTGGCGGATTTCGATCTCGATATGCGGAATGCCGCGCCGCTCGCCATGCACCGGAATGCCGTAGTCGGATGTGTCGGTGATCGCGTAGGGCTGGTTATCGCCGATCTCGAGCCCGTGGCCGGCGAGCAGTCCTTTCAGGATCCGCGCCACGCGCGTGTCGCGATTGTAGAGAAGGCCGATCTGCCAGGGGCGCTGTGCACCCTTGAAGACCGGCGTGAAGCTGTGCATCGCAATCAGCACATCCCGCCGCCCGGCGACCGCCCGCTGATCCAGCAGCGTGACGATGCGGTCGTGATAGGGCCGGTGAATCTCCCGCTCGCGGGCGGCGATTTCCGCCGGAGCGAGATTCCTGTTGCCAGGAATTTCCGTCGTTTCGCTGAGCGGCGCGATGAAGGTCGGCATGTCGGGCGCGCGGTTGCAATCGACGACGAGGCGCTAATAGACCTGTTCGACCAGGGTTGCATCGAGCCGGTCGGCGATCAGCTTCGAGGTTGCAAGCACCCCGATATCCCAGGCGATATGGCGCGTGAGTTCCGATTCGGGCAGACCGAGGTCGCCGAGCCGGCGCGGTATGCGGCGCCCGGCATGGTCGCAGGTAAAGAACAGCGGCGAGGTCCCATACTCGCGATGTACCACGACCGGATGCGGTTCGTCATTGTCGAGCAGGCGGTAATCGGACATGGATGCGACGGATCCGGCTGTGGAAGACGCGCCCGGTCGAAAGGCGCGCGTGATCGTCACGAATCGGCCGGTTTCGGTCAATAGAGCAAATCAATGCGTCGCCGCCCGCCCGTCGTCAGCCGCGATAGCGGGTGAGGTGTAGTGCGATGGCGCTGGAGCCGATCGTCGCGACGATGATCAGGGTTCCGAGCGCGTTGATGCTCGGATCGATCGCCGTGCGCAGCATCCCCCAGATCAGCGTCGGCAGGGTCATGCCGCCGCCGATCGTGAAGAAAGTGATCACGAAATCATCGAGCGAGACGGCCATTGCGATCAGCGCAGCACCGATGATCGTGGGCCGGATGATCGGCAGCACGACGGTGAAGAAAGCGCGCGGCCGCGATGCGCCGAGATCGCGTGCGCTTTCGACCACGGCATGATCGAAATTCACCATCTGGGCATAGACGATCAGGATCACGAAGGGCTGGGTGAAGACCAGATGGCTCGGGATGACGGTGAATACGCTCAGATTTAGGTCCGCTGCCGAAAAAGCGGTTGCGAGTGCGAGCGCGAGAACCAGCGGCGGCAGCATGACCGGCATGGTGAGGATGGTCATTGCGGTGTTCGCTTTGCCGAGCGGCCAGCGCGCGAGTGCCATCGCCGCTGCCGTGCCGATCACCGTCGACAGCGCGCCGACGCAGAGCGTTACGATCAGGCTGTTGTTCAACGCGCGCCAGAAATCCGGATTGTCGAGCAGCACCCGATACCATTCGATCGTCAGCCCGCCGACCGGCAACGTCGCCTGCGGGTTGTTCCCGAACGAAAAGAAGACCACCAGCACCAGCGGCGACATCATGAAGACGACGCTGAGCAGACCGAAGGCGCTCCAGAGGGTGCGGGAAACGAGGCGCATCGCCCGCGCCTCTAACGCGGCCTGAGCAGGCGTCGCGCGAGAAAAGTCGCGCCCGCGAGCGTCACCAGACAGGCCGCCAGCACGGAGAACGACAAGGCGGAGCCGACCGGCGCGTTGAGCCGGTTTACGAACTGGCTTTCGATGAAATTGCCCACCATGAAGGTGCTGGTGCCACCGACCAGACGGGGTGTCACGTAATCGCCGGCCGAGATCAGAAAGGCGAGGGCGAAACCGGCGACGATGCCGGGCATCGCCTGCGGCAGTACGATGTCGACCAGAACGCGGAACGGCCGCGCGCCCAGATCCCGCGCCGCTTCGAGCGGGTCGTCGGAAATGCCGCGCAACGCGCCATAGATCGGCAACACGGTGAACGGCAGCAGGAAATGCACGAGCGTCAGCACCACCGCATGCGGGCTGTAGAGAATCCAGGCCATCGGCTCGTCGATGATTCCGAATGCCATCAATCCGGCATTGAGGATTCCCTGCGTGCCGAGAATCGTCTTCCATGCATAGATTTTCACCAGGTAGCCGCCGAAGAGGGTGATCATCACCAGGAAGAGCAGAATCGGCCCGCATCGTCCGGCCCGGAAGCGGATCAGATAGGCGAGCAGGAAGCCGATGACGGTGCTGAGGGTGGCGATGATGAGCGCGATCGCGAAGGTGAAGATCCCGGCGTGCAGATATTCCCGATAGACCTCGACATAATTCTCGAACGAAAACGCGGGCACCAGCTCATAAAACTTGAGCTGCCAGAAGCTGACGATAAAAAAGAATCCGACCGGGATCAGGAAGAAGACGGCAAATACGACGAGAGCGGGCGCGAACAGAACCGAACTGCGGCGATCGATCGCGCTCACGCCGCCTCCACGACGCGGCGGCCATCCTTCTGCCAGCCGACATGCACGCGCGTGCCGACGGCAAGATCCGAACCAGGCGCCACGGCGTCGCGATGGCTGAACACGCTTTCGCCGCTGTCGAGGCGGATGGCGACCCGGAAATGCGTGCCGAGGAACATGACGTCCTCAATGCGGCCGGTCATCGCCGCTTCGCCGTCGAACGGGGCGGGTGCGAGCGTCATCGCATCGGGCCTGACCACGACGACGACGCGGCCGTCGCGCCCGGCATCGGCAAAGCGCGTGCCGTTCGCAAGCGCGACCGTACCCGCGCGACGCTCGCCCTCGAAGATGTTCGCCTCGCCGATGAAGCCGGCGACGAATTCGGTATTCGGCGCCATATAGATCTCGTGCGGCGATCCGTCCTGAATGATCCGTCCATCCTGAAGCACGACAATGCGATTGGCGAGCGCCATCGCCTCGCTTTGATCGTGCGTCACGAATACGAACGTGCCGCCGATGGCACGGTGCAGCGCCCGCAGCTCGTCCTGCATTGCCTTGCGCAATTTGAGATCGAGGGCGGCCAGGCTCTCATCGAGCAACAGCACCGCCGGTTCCATCGCAAGCGCACGGGCGAGCGCCACGCGCTGTTGCTGACCGCCCGAGAGATTCTTCGGCAGCCGGTCGGCAAGCCCGCCCAGATGCACCAGATCGATGAGCTGATTCACCTTCGCATCGATTTCAGGCTGAGACTTTCCCGCAATGCGCAGGC
Source organism: Dongiaceae bacterium (assembly GCA_040902645.1). Taxonomy (GTDB): domain Bacteria; phylum Pseudomonadota; class Alphaproteobacteria; order Dongiales; family Dongiaceae; genus JAWXBK01. Next base: position 7,954 of record JBBDWW010000462.1, read on the forward strand.
CGTAACCGATATTCTGCCGCACCGTCATATGCGGAAACAGCGCATAGCTCTGGAACACCATATTGGTCTTGCGCCGCTCCGGCCCGAGACGGGTGACATCCCGGCCCGCAATATCGATATGGCCGCTCGATGGCTCGAGAAACCCGCCGATCAGTCGCAGCAGCGTGGTCTTGCCGCAACCCGACGGCCCGAGCAGCGCCAGAAACTCGCCCTCGTGGATATCGAGGTCGAGCGGATGCACGGCCCAGACGTCGCCGAACCGCTTCGAAATCCCGCGCAACCGCACCAGCGGCTGGCGATCCTGCGCTGTTGTCCCGCGATCGAGTGAAACCTGCACGATAGCCTCCGTAACGCCCTCTGGAGGCCGAATATACCCGACCTCAGGCCTTCAGCACACGCTCCCAAGCTTCCTGATACTCATCCCAGGTGGGATGGGTGCCATCGGCTTCGAGCGGGTACATCGGCATGACCAGGGTTTTTTCCGTGAAATAGGCGTCCAGATCGTCATAGCGATAGAGCGCCTGGTTCAGCTCGCCGACCTGCTTCATGGCTTCCTGGTTGACGACCGGCATCGAGTTCCAGTCGGCACCGACGAGCTGCGCTTCCACGGAGAGCGCATGATTGATGATCGCATGCGCCGCATCGACATTGGGCGAACCGCGACCGATCGCATAGCCCTCGATGAAGCCCATGCATTTCTCCGTCGGATAGACCGCCTTGATGTTGACGTCTTCGCCGACCCATACGGAAACCGGCTCCCATCCCTGACAGATCACGATCTCCTTGTTGGCGAGGAGATTGATCAGATCGCCATAGCTCGACGCGATGGTGCGCAGATGATTCTTTTTGAGGTCGATCAACAGCTCGACGGTCTTCTCCAGCTCTTCATAAGTCATGTGGCTCGGCTGTTCGGCGCCGGCGACCCGCGCCCAGGCGAAAATATTGCCCGGATAGTCCGACGTGATCGCGCATTTGCCCTTGTATTCGTCCTTCAGCATGTCGGTCCACGAGGTCGGCTCTGGAATCTCGTCGACGTTGTACATCATGCAGATGGCGCCATAGGTCATGGGTGCTGCATACCAGTTGCCGCCCTCGGACATATTGGCTTCGCAATATTTCAGAACCGTCGGATGTATATGCTCGAAATTCGGAATCTTGGAAAGATCGAGCGGCTCGAGCAGGTCCGCGCTCGCGAGGAAGTCGTCGTGAATGCTGAACGGTGTGCAGAGATCGACCTGGCTCGAGTTGAGACGCAGCTTGGTGACGATCTCGTCCGGCGCGGAGATGAAGCTCTTCTGCAGGGTGACGTCGTTTGCCTGCGGATACTCGCCGGCTTCGAGGAAGGTATCGAACCCCTCCCAGCCCACATAATTAAGCGTGGTCGCGGCTGCCGCGGACTGTGGACGTAATCCCAGCCCGGCTGCGGCGCCCGCTGCCGCCGCGCCCTTGAGCAGCGACCGGCGGTCGATGCTGTAGGGAATCCGAACCCGGACCAGACCGCCGGGGCCGCCGATTGGCTTCGTCATCGTTACCTCCCTTGAATCGCCGGTTCGTATCGTTCGATCGAACCGTGCTTGATTGTGCGGCCGCGGATTGCGGTCGCAATTATTCCGGATCGCGCCGGATTTCGTGGCAGGAACAATGCACGCCGCCGCCACCCAGAGCGAACATGTCATAGTCGACTGCGAACACCTGGAAGCCTTCGGCTTCGAGTTGTTTGTTGACGTTCACGTTATGCGCCATCGAGAGCACGCGCTTGCCGCCGAGACTGACGAGATTGCCGCCCAGTTTGACGCAGTCGGCATAGGCGACGGGAACCGTGCGGATGCCGTGCTTCTTCTTGATGAAATCGACCGCGTATGACGGCAGCGCATCCTCGCACACCAGCGCGAGGCCCTTTTCGAGCATGACCACGACGGCATCCACGTGCACGAACTGCGGCGGGATTGGCACAACCGAAACCTCCCAGCCTTTCTCGCGCACCCACCCGGCGACCTGCTCGGCGCCTTCCTTGGTCGATCGGTCGCCCGACCAGCCCAGTACGGCGACGCCCGGTTTCAGGATCAGGAAATCGCCGCCCTCGAAATGGCCGGCCGTCACCCATTTCCAGACCGGAATGCCAGCCTGATGATAGAACTCGGACGCGACCGCATAGTCGCGGCGCCGCGGCGGCGTCTGGATGCTGGTGACGACGGCGCCCCAGGGCGTCATGAAACTCGAATCGCGGGTAAAGACGCTCGACGGCAGCCCGACATCGGCTTCGACAAAGTGACAGCGCACGCCGGCCTGCTCGTAGATATCGACCATCTTGCGATGCTGCTGCATCGCCTTCTGCTGATCGAACCGGTAACCCATCTGCTCCTGGTTCGCGAGCGTCACCGCGGAAATAGAGTTCAGGGCGACCCAGCGAAAATGATCGGGCTTGCCGAGCAGCACGTCGGTCAGCATGCCGGTCTGCGCATTGACGCCCCAGCCTTGCGGGAACCGATCGGAACGGCGCGTTTCGAAGGGCAGGTTGATATCCGGCATCTGACCCATGTCTCTATTCTCCATTCGATGGCAAAGTCTGAGATTGTCCTGGCTCCGACGCTATCACGCGGTATCC
>JBBDWW010000463.1:0-10536 GCA_040902645.1 Dongiaceae bacterium
GCGGCGGCGGCTGGCACCGGATCGCGATCTCGCACGGCGACAAATCGGCCTATCCGGAAAGCGATCCGCTTTATGGCTTTTCCCAGACCGCGCCGAAGACCGGCGATATCTGCCATGCCTTCATCTATGGGCCGATCTGGCAGGGCTACTGGCTCGACCCCGGGCGCACCTTCGTCTGCGGCCGCAAGCCGAGCGCGGAAGGGAAGAAGCTGATCGAGGATTGCGTCAAGGTGATGGACGCGATCGAGGAGAAGGTTCGCCCCGGCGCGAAGCACCGCGACGTGTCGCGTCATGCGCGCAACGTCCATGACCAGGTGAAAACCGAAGAATGTTTTTACGATACGAGCTGGCCGTATTTTGGTCACAGTAACGGCTGTCTATGGGAAAAGCCGTTCCTGCTCACCGATCCGGACAAGGTGCCCGAGGATTGGGTGTTCCAGGAAGGGATGGTCGCCAGTTCCGAAGCGTTCCTGACCCGGACCGGAATCGGCACCGCCTCTTACGAGACCAACTGGATCGTGACCAAGGATGGAATTGAGAAGATCACGCCGTTGCCGATGATCTGGTGGTAGCGGCAAAAGGCGCCACAGGCGGCAAGGCCGCGATCGGGCGCAGATGAGGGAGGAAAACATGAAAAAAGTTAATCAACAGAGCCAGACCTATCCGATCAGTTTCGATCCGCGGACCGGGTTGCTGCGAACGCGCACCTATGCCAATGCCGGTCTCTCGCGGCGCCAATTCGGCAAGGGATTGGCGGTGGCCGGCGCAATCGCCGGCATGATGCCCGGGCATGCAAAGGCCGATACGACTGTCAAATATGTCGGCTGGCAGGGTTACGACGAAGGCATCAACGCCGATGGCTGGTTCTCCAGTCAGGAGATCACGCTGCAGCCGACCTATGTGACGGCGGGTAATGAGGAGATCATTGCGCTGCTGCAGTCCGGTGGCAAAGGCAACGTCGACTTTGTATCGCCGGCTGCTCTTTACGTGCCGTTCTACGTCGAGGTCGGACTGGTAGAGCCGCTCGATCTCGATCGCATACCGAACTACGCGAACCTATTTCCGGAATTCCAGGGCATGCCGGCGCTCGAGATCGACGGTACGCATTACGGAACGCCGTTCATCTGGGGTTCGGTGCCGCTGATGTACAACGCGGATGTGGTCACGGAGACGCCGACCTCGTGGCTCGACATGATGGACCCGCGCTGGCAGAACAAAGTGGCGTTCGTGGCAGACCTCATCGGCGTCATGCCGCCGTTTATGGCCGTCGCCGGCGAAACCCGGACGCCATGGCTCGCCAACCAGGAAACGCTGGACAAGGCAACCGAGCTGCTGATCAAGATCAAGAAGGAGCATGCCCTCACTGTCACGCCGGGTTATGGCGAGCTCGGCTCGCTCTTTGCGAGCGGCGAGGTGGTGATGGCACCGGCCTGGGAACCCGCCAGTGTGTGGGGCGGGGCGGATGCGGTGAATCTCAAATGGGTAATGCCCCAGGAAGGTGGACTCGTCTTCGTCGACAATCTGTCCATCGTCCCCGGCGCCCCGGAGATGGACACCGCCTACGAGGTCCTCAACCAGTCCCTGACACCCGAGGCGCAGGCACATACTGCGAACCTGAACTCCACCGGTACTGTGGTGCGGGATGCGGTGCCGATGATCGACGAAGCGACTAAGGCCCTCTACCCTTACGACGACATCGCCGGATGGTTCGAAGCCGCGGGCGGCATTACGCAGCTCTGGCCGACGCAGCCCGATGGCGATAACGTGACGTTCGATGACGTCACACGGGCCTGGGAACGCTTCCTGAGCGCCTAGCCCCAATCGTCGCAGAGGCATGTCGGGAAGCACGGATCAGCAACCCCTCGTTCGACTTCGGGGTGTCTGCAAGCAATTTGGTGGGGTCGCGGCGGTTCACCCGCTCGACCTCACCATCAACCGTGGCGATTTTCTGGCGATCCTCGGGCCGTCGGGTTGCGGCAAGACGACCCTGCTCAACATCATCTCCGGATTTCTGTTTCCCGACGCCGGCTCGATCGAGATCGACGGTCTCGACGTAACGCGCGTTCCTCCGGAGCGCCGCGAAACCAACATGGTGTTCCAGAGCTACGGTCTCTTTCCGCATATGACCGTGGAGCAAAACATCGCCTACGGCATGTGGGTTGCGGGAACGCCACACGACGAATGCAAACAGCGCGTGGCGGAAATGGTTGCGCTGGTTCACCTCGACGGGCTGGAGCGCCGCAATGTGACCGGTCTCTCCGGCGGCCAGCAGCAGCGCGTGGCGCTTGCCCGTGCGCTTATCATGCGGCCCAAGGTACTTCTGCTCGATGAACCCCTCGCGGCCCTGGATCTGCAGTTGCGCAAGGCGATGCAGATAGAACTGCGGCGCATTCACCGTTCGATTGGCGGCACGTTCGTGTTCGTGACGCACGATCAGGGCGAGGCAATGGCGCTTGCGAACCGAATTGCTGTTATGCAGGGCGGGCGAATCGTGCAGGAGGGCACGCCGCGTCAGATTTACGACGCGCCCAGTACGCGTTTCGTATCGACCTTCATCGGCGATGCAAATCTGCTTCGCGGCCAAGCGCGTGGCGGTGCGGTCACGCTCGCGGCCGGTCCCGGTTTCGCCCATGCCGGTGCGGACGGGCCGGTGGTAGCCGTGGTGCGGCCCGAACAGATCCAGATCGGACGGCCGGGCGCCATCGCCGAGGCGCCGGACCGGGTCCTGCTCGCCGGTACAGTCCAGGACGTGATCTACGTCGGCACTTATGTCCGGTTCCAGGTCGCGGTCAACGGCACCGAGCTGATCGTTCATGCGAGCAGCGGCCGTGCCGCACCGGTTATCGAGGTCGGCGCGCCGGTCGCCGTCTGGTGGTCGGTGTCGGACCATCTGGTCCTGCCGGAAGAATAACCGTGATTGCGCAACGCGGCCGATACGCCCTTCTCGCGCCGTCGACCGGGATCTTCCTTCTGTGCTTTGTCGCGCCGCTTTCCTATTTTTTGCTGCTGAGCTTCTATCGGATCGTCAGCTACCAGATCGATACGACGCTCACGGCCGAGAACTATGTCGTCGTCTGGCGCGACTATTTTCAATCCATCAGTTTCACTTTTGCGGTTGCGCTGGCCGTCGCGTTGGCCGTCACGACGCTTGCCTTCGGATTTGCCTTCTATGTCCGCTTCAAGGCGGGTCGTTTCGGAATCCTGCTGATCTTTGTCGCGCTGGTCACATTGTTTGGCGGATACCTGACCAAGATCTACGTATGGAAAACCATTCTCGGCCAGACCGGGATCCTCAACACCTCATTGATGTGGCTCGGTCTGATCGACGAGCCGGTCGGACTTTTCCTCTATAATCCGTTCGCGGTCATCGTCACGCTCGGCCATTACCTTATGCCGCTCGCAATCCTGCCGATCTACGGGTCGCTGCGGAATATCGCCGATACGCCCTTGCGGGGCGCGCGCGATCTGGGTGCAAGCCGATGGCGGGTTTTCGTCGATATCATCTTGCCGCAATGCCGGATCGGAATTGTCTTCTCGTTCGCACTCTCATTTCTGTTCGCGGCCGGAGATTACGTGACGCCCCTGCTGGTCGGCGGGCCCTATACGTCGATGCTCGGCGTCATCATCCAGCTCCAGTTCGGCATGCGCTTCAACGCACCTCTGGGCGCGGCGATGGCCTTTACGGCGATCGGAATCTGTATCCTGGTGATTGGGAGTTTCGATCTGCTATTGCGCCGAATCCTAAAGGTGCCGGCATGATTTCGAAGCTCGTATGGACGCTGTTCATTGTTTTCTGTTGCATTTTCCTGCTGTCGCCACTGATCATTCTGGCCGTCTTCTGCTTCAGCGAGGATCGTGCGATCGCGTTCCCCATCAACGAATTCGGATTCAAATGGTGGGGCGAGCTGTTTTCCAATCCGACTTTCTGGCCTTCCGCACGAAACAGCATGGTGGTTGTCGCTGTGACCGGCACAGTCAGCACGATTATCGGCACGCTGGCGGCGTTTGCGCTTGCCCGCATGGCAACGGCCCGCGCGGGCGTCTGGATTGCGCTGCTCACTTTGCCGGTCATGCTGCCACCGCTGGTGCTCGGCGTCGCGCTGTTGTCGTTCTTTTCGCGCGCCGGCATTACGCTCGGGCTCGATACCGTCATCCTCGCCCATATCCTCTTCACCCAGCCATTCGTCATCCTGATCGTCCATGCCAGCATGGTCGGCTTCGACTATGCGGCGGTCGCCTCGGCACGCGATCTCGGCGCCAGCCCCTTCTATGCGTTCCGCACTGTCACGCTGCCGATCGTGCGCTCGTCGATCATCGGTGCGGCTTTGGTGGCGATGGCGATCTCGCTCGACGATTTCATCATCACCTTCTTCACGATCGGGGGCGGCAATACCCTGCCGACCTTCCTTTGGGGTATGCTGCGCAAGGGCATCTCCCCCCAACTCAATATCGTGGCGATGATGCTGATGTCGCTGACGATCGCGATCAGCATCATCGCCATGCGCCTCACACGCTATCGCGGTTAGCGGCCGAAACAGGCCAGTCAGGGTGATCGCGGTGGATGCAGACGATCCTCACGCTGAATCCGGTGCTGCGGTCACCGATGCCGTTCTCATTGCATCGGCCGCTTCATCGCCGCTCATTGCGGATCTGACCGCGGCGCTGCGACAGCGCGGCATCGCAGTGCATATACCGGCCGCGCCACCGGCGGGAAAATCGTACGTCGTCGTCGCGCTGGCGCATGTAGCGGCGGGCGCCGATCTGCCGGCAAGCGATCGCGACGGGTTTGCCGACGAGGTCTCGGCTATGATCGAACCGATTTTTACCGGGCTTCGCCAGGCAATCGGGCGCATGCGCGAGACGGGCGGGGCGATCGTGACGTTGCTGGTCGGTGTGGCCGGCCGGCCCGACAACGATCTATTGTTCGAAGCGGTCGGCGGCGCTGTTGCAAACCTTACCCGATCGGCGGCGCTTCATGCCGGCAAGTCGGGCTATCGGATTCGGGTCAATTTCATTCGGGCCGGGCGCAGCGATGCGGCGGCGATAGCCTCGGCGGCCGATGCGATCGCCTGGCTCGGCAACGACGATGCGGGTTTCGTCACCGGCGTCGAGATCGACCTCGATCGGGCGGCGCATCATGGGCGCTGATCTTTCCGGACGCACGGCGCTGGTGACCGGTGCGGCATCCGGTCTTGGCGCTGCGATTGCCGAACGGCTGGCCCGCGCCGGCGCCAAGGTTGTCGTGAGCGATCGTCACGCAGCGCCAGGCCTTGCGTTCTGCCAACGCCTGGCGGGCGATGGCCACGATGTCGACTTCGTCGAACATGACGTGGCCGACGGCGCGAGCTGGCAGCGTGCTTTCCGCCATGTGAGGGAGGGCGGCGCCGCGCTCGACATTCTCGTGAACAATGCCGGGATCCAGCAGGCGAAATCGATCGAGGAAGCCGATTCCGACGACCTGCGCGCCCATATGCGGGTCAATTTGGGCGGGGTGCATCTCGGGACGGTGCGCGGCATCGCAGCGATGGCCCAGCGCGCGGGTCGACCGGCGGGTGCCATTGTGAACGTCATTTCGACCTATGGGCTCGTCGGCGAAGAGTTCAATGCGCCGTACTGCGCGAGCAAGGGTGCCGCCCGGGCAGTGACCCAGGCGGCAGCGCGCTATTGCCGCGAGCGTCGATTGCCGGTGCGCGTCAACGCCGTTCATCCGGGCTGCATCATGACGCCGCTGGTCGAACGCGAGCATCGCGAAACGCTCGCCAAGCTGCCCGGCGGCAACGGTGCTGCGCTCTGGGAGGAGTGGCGGCTCGAACATCCGATCGGGCGGCTCGGCCAGCCCGCCGACATTGCTGCGGCGGTTTTGTTTCTGGTCTCCGATGGTGCGGCGGCGATCTCCGGTCTCGATCTGCTGGTCGACGGCGGCTATCTCGCGCAGTGAACTGCCCGCGCCAGGACCGCGCGGATCAATCGCCCTCTAGAGCCAAGTCGCCAGCGATTCGACGCAAAGACGCGGACTCGCTAGAACCGGTTTGCCGGTCCTCCTGCCGATCTCGTCGGCGAGATGCGCCATCGAGGCCTGCGCCAGAACGACCAGATCGTTGTCCCGTGCAAGCTTGGCCGCAGCGTCGCTGACGATCGTGTCATGCCGCGCCTGATCGCCGGCGAATTTGGCGCGATAGGCTTCCTCTTCGAGCACGGCGGTGATCTTGACGGAGCGACCCTTCGCCGCTGCATGGCATTCGAGCAAGCCCCGGCTCGCAGAAACCGTGCTCGATGCCGTGCATAGAAGCCCGATTTTCGTGCCCGTGCTGACGGCACGCTCGGCCATGGCATCGTCGATCTTGAGAAACGGCACCGTCACGCTTTTCCGCGCGGCATCGACCGCCGGTGAGGTCGACGAGCAGGTCGACAAGACCAGATCCGCGCCGGCTTGTTGCGCCATCTCGCCATAGCGGGTCATGCGCTGCGTGATCGACGCGTCGAGCCCGCCATTGGCGAGCAAATCGGCGAGCAGCTTTTCGTCGACGAAATGAAACACCTCGACGCCCGGATGGCGTTGCTTGGTAAGGCCATCCATCAACCCGGCGAGGCCGAGCACGGTATGGATCATGCCGATCCGTTTGGCGGGTTTTGGATTTGCCACACGAGAATCCTTTCGTGAGCCGGCTTGAGGAGGGGTCGGCCGGCGCTAGAGAAACTTGATGAGATGCTCGCTCGAAACAGCGATGTCGTGCTGGACCGAGTGTCCCACCGCTACGGCATTGCCGCCGCGCAAGGCCGCGACGATCTCGCCATGGCACTCGTTTGCGTCGTACTGGAACCGCCCGATCTTGAAGAGATTGTTGAGGAACGGCCCGACCTGGAGCCACAGCACCTCGATGAAGTTCAGAAGGCTCGGCGAGTCGCCGGCCTGGTAGAGCGTAAAGTGGAACTCCTCGTTCAGCCGCAGATAGAGCCGCGCGTTTTCAGCTTTTGTCGCATCGTGCATCCGCTTGTCGAGGCGCTCGAGCTCCAGCGGCAGCTTGGCATCCGCCTTGCCGGCCGCCAGCTCGCCCGCAAGCCCTTCGAGCGCCAGCCGGATTTTCGTGAGTTCCTGGAACTTCGTCCGCGTCAGTTGCGGCACGACGATCGATCGGTTGGGCAGAACTTCGAGCGCATGTTCGGCCACGAGCTGTTTCAGCGCCTCGCGTACCGGTGTCGGCGATACTCCATATTCGATGGCCAGATTGCGGATCCGCAGAACCTCGCCCGGAGCGACCTGCCCCGACATGATGCTGTTCTTGATTTGCAGATAGGCTTTTTCGTTCAGCGTTTCATGTCTGATCTGTGTCATCTCATCGACCGATCGTTGTGCGCTCGCCCGCCGATCGTGGGGCCCCCCGTGCAACTATAGGCGAAGCAACGCCAGCGAGAAAACCGGGCCTTCAATCGTTAGCGCGTCGGGTCCGGTTATTGATGTAGAGCGCTCGAAAGGGCCGGGTTCATGCCGGTCGCGCCGATGCCGACAGGTCTGCCAGGGCGGCATCGAGCGAGACCCGCAGGCGGCGGATCATTTCGTCGATCTCGGACGGGGTGATCGTTAGCGGCGGCGAGAAAGCGAGGATATCGCTGTTGAGCAGCGGCCGGGTTAGGAGCCCGTTCTTCAATGCGTGGTTGTTGACGCGCCGTGCGATCCCGATTTCGGCGGGGAAAGGGATGCGCGCCGTCTTGCTGGCTGAAAGTTCGATGCCGGCGATCAGTCCCACGCCGCGAACTTCACCGACTAGCGGATGCGAACCGACCTCGCTTGCCAGTTTCTTCTGCAGATAGGCGCCGCTGGTTGCCGCGTTCCCGATCAGATCTTCGCGCTCGATGATTGCGATATTCGCGAGCCCGGCAGCTGCTGCGACCGGATGGGCGGAATAGGTGAAGCCGTGGCCGAACACCTGCGTTTCGCCCATATTGGCCAGCAACTCGTTCCAGACTCGGTCGGATACGATCGTGCCGGACAGCGGCTGATATCCGCTGGTCACGCCCTTGGCGAACGTCATGATGTCGGGCCGGATATCGAGCAGTTGCGAGCCGAACCAGGTGCCGAGCCGGCCGAATCCGCAGATGACTTCGTCGGCGATCATCAGTACGTCGTGGCGATCGAGCACCGCCTGAATTTGTGGGAAATAGCTTGCCGGCGGCACGATCACGCCGCCCGCACCCATGACCGGTTCGGCGATGAAGGCGCCGACGGTATCCGGCCCTTCCGTTTCGATCAGCCGCTCGAGGTCGGCGGCCAGCCGCTTTGCAAAGGCCTCGTGGCTCTCGCCGCGCTGAGCATCGCGATAAGGATAAGGAGCGGATGTGCGCAACACGCGGTCGATCGGCAAATCGAAGGCCTGATGCACTGTATCGAGCCCAGTCAGGCTACCCGCTGCGATCGTGACGCCGTGATAGGCGCGATCGCGCGCGATGATTTTCTTTTTCTTGGGCCGGCCGCGCATATTGTTGAAATACCAGACCAGCTTGATCGCCGTGTCGTTCGCATCCGATCCGGACGTGCCGAACAGGACGCGGCGCAAACCATCCGGGGTTTTGCTCGCAATGCGCTCGGCAAGAAGGATCGCCGGCTCGTTACTCATCGATGCGAACGTGTGGTAGTAGGGCAGCTTCTGAACCTGGCGGTAGATCGCTTCCGCGATCTCCTCACGTCCGTAACCGACATTGACGCACCACAGCCCGGTCAGCCCGTCGATATATTCGTTACCGCGCGAATCCCGGATGAAGATGCCCTGACCGCTTTCGACCACGATCGGGCCGTTCTCCGCATGCGCGCGGAGCACCGTGTAGGAGTGAAAGAAATGGTCCCGATCGATCTGCTCAAGCGAAATGTTGCGCGGTCCTGCCGTCGGCGTCATAGCCCCTTCTCCTTGCGGCCCGGCGTTGCCCGGCCATGGTAAAGATATATAATATATCATATCTGACGGCGTGCAACGGCGGCAACCCTGCGCGTCGACCCGGGATCGATAAGGCGGACGCCAGAAGGGGCGGGGACACGCAATGGCATTGCTGCTTGGCTGCATTGCCGATGACATGACCGGCGCGACCGATCTTGGCTCCGCCCTGGTCCGCGCGGGCATGCCGACATTGCTTACGATCGGCGTACCGTCCGGGCCGCTCGAAACGGCGAAGGCTAGTGCGGTCGTGGTCGCGCTCAAGTCGCGCATGCTACCGGCGCAGGAAGCCGTCGCGCAATCGCTAGCCGCGCAGGCGTGGCTCCAGGCGGTCGGGGCGCACCAGTTTCTCTTCAAATACTGCTCGACGTTCGATTCGACCGATGCCGGCAATATTGGCCCGGTCGGCGACGCGCTGCTCGATGCGACCGGCGAGACCTTGACGGTCGTGTGCCCGTCCTATCCCGCCAATCGACGGACGGTCTATCAGGGCAATCTGTTCGTCGGCGCGCAGCTTTTGTCGGAATCGCCGATGCGCGACCATCCCTTGACGCCAATGACCGACGCGAATCTGGTCCGTGTTCTCTCGCGCCAGACGCCGCGACGGGTTGGTCTTATCGCCTATGACGACATCGTCCGCGGGCCCGCCGCGATTGCTGTGCAGCTCGAATCGCTGCGACAGGAGGGCATCGCCTACGCGGTGGTCGATGCGATCGACGAGCAGCATCTCAGCGATATTGCTGTCGCCTGTGGCGATCTCCGCCTGGTCACCGGTGGTGCCGCTATCGCCACCGGCCTCGTGCAGAATTTCAGATACCGCGGGTTGCTGACCGACGATGTCGCTGGCGGAATATCGGTTTGGCCGGTTGGTCCGGCGGCGATCATGGCGGGCTCAAGCTCCGCTGCCACGCTGGCCCAAGTCGCCGCAGCGCGTGTGCGCTGGCCCGCCTGGCAACTCGATCCGCTGGCGCTTGCGGGAGGTAGCGCGCATGTCGATGAGGCCAGCGCGTGGGCGATCCGGCATATGACATCGTCGCCCGTGCTGATCTCTGCGAGTGCCGCGCCGGACATATTGAGCGGGATCCGCGCGCGGCTCGGACGCGAACGTGCCGGCGCGTTGGTCGAACAGGCGTTCGCGCGGATTGCCGAACGGCTGGTAGCCGCCGGACTGCGCCGCCTGATCGTTGCCGGCGGCGAGACATCGGGCGCAGTGGTTGGTGGGCTCGGCATTCGAACGCTCGAGATCGGTTCCGCAATCGCGCCCGGCGTGCCCTGGACTTTGAGCAGGGGCAAGCCCGCCATAGCGCTGGCGCTGAAATCGGGTAATTTCGGCGGGCCGCAATTTTTTATCGAGGCGTTGGAGATGCTGCCATGAGCGACGCCAAAGACCGCGAGGCCATCGCCCGTTTCGGCCGGTCGCTATTCGAGCGCCGCCTCACCTTCGGCGGCACCGGCAATATCAGCGTCCGGACCGGCGATGGCTGGCTTGTGACGCCGACGGGAAGCTCGCTGGGCCGGCTCGATCCGGCGGCATTGACGGCGATCGACGAGTCCGGTCGCGTTCTCTCCGGTAACCCGCCGACCAAAGAACTCGCGTTGCATCTGGCGATGT
>JBBDWW010000464.1:0-1559 GCA_040902645.1 Dongiaceae bacterium
ATCTCGCGCACAGCCTATCGCCGCTGCACCGATTGCAAGGATGAGAAGACCTGCATCGTCCGCCGGCTTTTCGCCGACACTTACGCCGCCAGCCTCCTCCTGATGGACGGCACGACGCTTGCCGACGCCATGGCCGGCCGCACGCCGACCGAGGTCGCGCGCGAGCCCATTCCTGAAATCATCAATCACTAAGAATCTGGTTCCCCAAATCGCCAGAAAATCGGCATCGTCTTTCGTTGTTAAAGACGACCAAACATGTCGAGATACCATGAGTTTGGCCGTGGAGGAGGAGCCCGATGACCCGGACGCGGCTGCGAAGTCTCGCCGGCGCTGTGGCAGTTGCGAGTCTCGCGCTCGGTGCCCCGGCGTCGGCTGACCAGACAATCCTCAACGCGTCCTACGACCCGACGCGCGAGCTTTACAAGGCGTACGACGCGGCATTCGCAGCCCATTGGCAGGAGAGGAGCGGCGAGACGGTCACCATCCTGCAGTCGCACGGCGGTTCGGGGGCTCAGGCGCGGGCCGTGATCGACGGGCTCCAGGCCGATGTCGTGACGCTTGCCCTCCAGGGTGACATCGATGCCCTCGTGGATGCCGGGCTGATTGCCCCTGATTGGCGCGCGCGCCTGCCGAACAATTCCACGCCCTACACCTCGACGATCGTCTTCCTCGTCCGCAAGGGCAACCCGAAGGACATCCTCGACTGGGGTGATCTGGTGCAGGACGGCATCGAGGTGATCACGCCGAACCCAAAGACGTCGGGCGGCGCTCGCTGGAACTATCTCGCCGCCTGGGCCTGGGCCGACAGGGAGTATGGCGGCGACGAGACGAGGACAATCGACTTCGTCACCCGGCTCTACCGGAACGTCCCCGTCCTCGATGCCGCCGCGCGCGGTTCCACCACGACCTTCGCCCAGCGCGAAATCGGCGACGTTCTCCTGGCATGGGAGAACGAGGCTTTCCTCGCGGTCGAGGAGCTTGGCCCCGAAATGTTCGACATCGTTGTTCCGAAGTCGTCGATCCTTGCCGAACCGCCGGTCGCCGTCGTCGATGCCAATGTCGACCGCAAGGATACGCGCGCGGTCGCCGAGGAATACCTCGCCTGGCTCTACAGCGACGAAGCCCAGAATATCGTCGCGCGGAATTTCTACCGCCCGAGCAATCCTTCCGTCGTCGATCGCGAGGTGCTGAAACGCTTCCCTGAAGTTTCCCTGACCACCATCGACGATCCGCGCTTTGGCGGCTGGGCGAAGGTGCACGAGAAGCACTTCGCCGACGGCGGGATCTTCGATTCGATCTACCGGCCTTCGCAGTAAGCGGCGCGAATGAGCGGCGGCGCGACTCTGACACTCAGGAAGCCGAGCGTCATTCCGGGCTTCGGTCTGGCGCTTGGGTTTGCCCTGACGTACCTCAGCCTGATCGTCCTCATTCCGCTGGCGGTTCTGGTGCTGCGGACGGCGGCCCTCGGACTGCCCGAAATCTGGCGGATTGCTTCCGATCCGCGGACTGTAGCCGCGCTCCGCGTGTCGTTCGGGCTGTCGCTTGCTGCCGCGGCGATC
>JBBDWW010000465.1:0-10394 GCA_040902645.1 Dongiaceae bacterium
CGAAGACCTGCGCGATATCGTTGACCGGGCTCGCCGGCACGCCGCGCTTGGCAAGACCTTCGATCCATTCGTTGCGAGTCTTGCGCCGGGTCGCTTCCTCGAGCAGCGGGTAGAGCGCGCGTCGACTGGAAAGCCGCGCCTCGTTGGTTGCAAAGCGCGGATCGGTCGCCAGTTCCGGACAGCCGGCAAATTCGCAGAAGCGGCGAAATTGCTCATCGTTGCCGACCGCGAGAATGAAATAGCCGTCCGATGCCGGCATGACATTGTAGGGAACGATATTGTGATGCTCATTACCGACGCGCCCGGGCACCTCGCCCGACGTCAGGTAATTGAGTCCAAGATTGGTGAGCCACGCAACCTGGGTATCGAGCAAAGCGAGGTCGATATACTGGCCCTGTCCGGTCACGTCGCGATGATGGAGCGCGGCAAGGATCGAAACCGTCGCATACATGCCGCACATGATGTCGGCGATCCCGACACCGACCTTCATCGGCGGCCGCTCCGCTTCGCCGGTCACGCTCATGATGCCGCCGATCCCCTGCGCGACGAGATCGTAGCCCGCGCGCGGCGAATAGGGCCCCGTCTGGCCGAAGCCGGTGATCGAGCAATAGATCAGCCGCGGATAGGCGTCCTTGAGATCGGCATAGGAAAGTCCGTAGCGCTTCAGGTTACCGACCTTGAAATTCTCCAGCATGATGTCGCACTTGGCGATCATGCGTTTCGCCAGCGCCTGGCCGTCGGGCTTTGCGATGTCGATCGTAACCGACCGCTTGTTGCGATTGGATGCGAGATAATATGCGGCTTCGCCGGTCGGCTTGCCGTCCTTGCCCGGCAGATAAGGCGGACCCCATTTGCGCGTGTCGTCGCCGGCGCCGGTGCGCTCGATCTTGATCACGTCGGCGCCGAGATCGCCGAGCAACTGGCTGCAGGTCGGGCCGGCGAGAATGCGGGAAAGATCGAAGACGCGGATGCCGGAAAGCGGGCCTGCCATGGTCGGGTTCCTGATCGAAAGCGTGGGGAAATGCCGTGTTACGGGGGCGGACTGTTGCCGTTCCGCGGGATGGTCGTCAATGGCCCTCTGAGGGCGGTGCCGCATGGCTGCGCAGATAGTCGAGTGCGCCCTGCAGAATGAATGCGGCCGCCATCTCGTCGACCACTTCGCTGCGGCGTTTGCGCGACATGTCCGCCTCGATCAGCGAACGCGTGACGGCCATGGTCGACAGCCGCTCGTCCCAGAAGGCGAGCGGCAGATCGATCCGCTCCAGCAGGTTTCTGGCGAACTGCCGCACCGATTGGCAGCGCGGCCCCTCGCTGCCATCCATATTGACCGGCAGGCCGACGACCAGCCCGCCGATGCTGCGCGCGCGGATGATCTGCTCGAGCGCCACGGCATCCGCCGTGAACTTGGTCCGCCGGATGGTCTCGAGCGGCGAGGCGATGGTGAGGCCCGAATCGGCGATCGCGAGACCGATCGTCTTCGTCCCGATATCGAGGCCGAGCAATCGCGCCCGCGGCGGCAATGCGGCCGAAAATGCATTGAGGTCGAGTTGCGGCACGGCGCCGCGCGTCTCGATCGGCTTGCTCAGCGACCGCGGCGCGCGTCGACGTCGGCTGCGAACGCCGCCGACGAGACGACCAGATCCGAGATCTCGATATCGACATCCTCGAGTTCGGCCGATTCGATGCCGATAATGACGTATTCGCCATTCATCAAAATGAGGTTCGGTGCGCCCGAATCGCCCTGCACCGAGCCGCAGCCGTGGCTGTAGGTGTCGTCGTCCCATAATTTGGTGATGTGGCAGGGGCCGCGCCGCATCGGATATAAGCCGCCGGTCACGCCATAACCGATCTGCTGGAAGCCCTCGGCATCGGGATCCATCAGCATGTCGTATTCGTCGCCGCTCGGCTGATAGATCGAGAGCGTGCCGGTGGTCGGCGAAATATCCTCGGTCAGCGTGATCAGCGCATAGTCATAGCGATCGACATCGGACGAGTTCATGAAGCGGTCGATATCGAACTCCGCCGGTACATAAAAATCCTCGATGTCGGATTCGGCGACGCCGCTGCCGGATGCCAGCCCGGAAAAGAAGCGGGTCGGCGTCAGCCGCTCGAACGTGTCCTCGTCGAAGAAGCAATGCGCGGCGGTCAGAACGAGCGCGGGGCCGATAACGCTGCCGCTGCAGAAGGCGCCATCGCCGAAATCGAGCCGGCCGATTGCGCTTCCGGGAAACACATCGGCCTGTTCCTCGACCGCCGGCGCTTCGGTGCCGCCCTCCTTGCTGCCATAGGCCGAGGCGATTTCGGTGTCGATCTCGACGATCGAGTCGACGCCGATCTGGTAGAGGTTCGTCATGAATTCTTCCGGCACGAATCCGTTTTCGACCGGCAGATTGAGTTCGATGTTCACATCGCCGTCGGTATCGACGAACAATTTGGTCAGCCAGTAATCGCGGTTGATGCGATTGACATGCTGCAACAGCAGATCCTGGTCATAGTCCGATGTGTAGAGGAAGGCGATGAAGCGCAGGTTCCAGATTTCGCCGGCATCGTCCTCGTCGAACAGGATCCAGGCCGAGGTGGCGCCGCTTCCCGTCTCGATGTCGAACTCGATATCGTTGTCTTCATCGAACCGATAATCGACGTCGTTGGCATCGAGCGTGGCGGCTACATTCGCGCGGGTTGCATCGTAGACCGCGACGCGCAGTGGCTTGCTGCCGGGCAGGTCGAGCGCCGCGGCGGGCACCGTCATGGCGGCAAGGCCGAGGGCGAAGGCGAGGGCGGTAAGCGGTCTGAGCATCGACGGATCCTCCGGATGGCGCGCGAATTTGGGCCGCGAAACACGGGGCGTCGCCGGGTTGCGGCCGGCGCCTGCCCGATGATAGCTTCGCGCGCCCGTCAGGGACACTCCAAGCTGAATTTGGCCAAGCGGAACTTGCCATGGCAATCGACCGGAAGACTGTTGCCCATATCGCGACCCTTGCGCGGATCCGGCTCGCACCGGAGGAGCAGGATGCGCTTGTCCGGGAGCTGGATACGATCCTGCATTGGGTCGAGCAGCTTGGCGAAGTGGACACGGCCGGCATCCAGCCGATGGCCGGGGTCGGTAACGTGACCCTGCGCCAGCGCCCCGACGTGGTGACCGATGGCGGCTATCCCGAGAAGATCGTCGAGAACGCGCCGGCCGGTGCGGCCGGCTTCTTTGCCGTGCCCAAGGTCGTCGAGTAATGGCCGAACTGACGACACTCACCGTTGCCGCGGCACTGCGCGGGCTGGAGGCGGGCGATTTCACGTCGGTCGAACTGACCGACGCGCATCTTCGCGCAATGGAAGCCGGCCGCGCACTCAACGCCTATATCACCGAGACCCCGGATCGCGCCCGCGAACAGGCCGCCAAATCCGACGCGCGCCGGCGCAAGGGCGAAGCCGGTGCGATGGAAGGCATTCCCGTCGCGATCAAGGATCTCTTCTGCACCGAAGGTATGCTGACGACGGCGGGCTCGCATATTCTCGACAGGTTTGCGCCGCCCTATGAATCGACGGTGACGACAAACCTCTGGCGGGCCGGCGCGGTCATGCTGGGCAAATCGAATCTCGACGAATTCGCGATGGGTTCCTCGAACCTCACCAGCTATTACGGTCCCGTGGTCAATCCCTGGCAGCGCAAGGGCGATACGACGCCGCTGGTACCGGGTGGTTCGTCGGGCGGTTCCGCCGCTGCGGTCGCCGCACAGATTGCGATGGCGGCGACCGGCACCGATACCGGCGTATCGATCCGCCAGCCCGCGTCGTTCTGCGGCATCGTCGGCATGAAACCGACTTACGGTCGTTGCTCGCGCTGGGGCATCGTCGCCTTTGCCTCGTCGCTCGATCAGGCCGGCCCGCTTGCGCGCAGCATCGAAGATGCGGCGATCATGCTCGGCGCGATGGCGGGGCACGATCCGAAGGATTCGACCTCAGCCGACCTTCCGCTGCCGGATTTTCGCGCCGCGATTGCGGGCGGTGTGCGCGGTCTGAAGATCGGCATTCCAAATGAGTATCGCGCCGACGGCATGCCGGCCGAAATTGAAACGCTCTGGCAGCAGGGCCGCGACTGGCTCAAGGAAGAGGGCGCCGAGATCGTCGACATCTCGCTGCCGCATACAAAATATGCGCTGCCGACCTATTACATCATCGCGCCGGCGGAAGCCTCGTCGAACCTCGCGCGCTATGACGGCGTGCGCTTTGGCCTTCGTGTGGAAGGCAAAAATCTCAATGATATGTACGAGTTGACGCGCGCGGCCGGCTTTGGGGCCGAGGTGAAGCGGCGCGTGCTGATCGGCACCTATGTGCTGTCGGCCGGCTATTACGATGCCTACTACCTAAAGGCGCAAAAGTTACGTACATTGATCGCGCGTGATTTCACGCAGGCCTTCGACAAGGTCGACGCGATCCTGACGCCGACAGCGCCGAATGCCGCCTTTGCAACGGATGCCAAAATGGACGATCCGATCCAGATGTATCTGAACGACGTGTTCACCGTGCCGGTCAATCTTGCCGGCCTGCCGGGTCTCTCATTGCCGGCCGGGCTCTCGGCCGAAGGCCTGCCGCTCGGGTTGCAGGTGATCGGGCGCGCCTTCGACGAGGCGACGGTGTTCAGGGTCGGACGGGCACTAGAGGAGGCGGCAGGTTTCTCGGCGAAGCCGGCGTCATTGCCATAGGAGAGATGCAATGGCGCGACTGGGTGTGCATTTCGTACTGACCGACGAACAGTTGAAGCGACTTCTATCATTCGAGAACGACGAGGACAGGCTGAACTATGTCAAGGAAGACATCGAGGAGGCTTGGGACGCTGAAAATCTGCATGAGATCGATAAGGCGTGGTATGCCCTTCATCGCTGTTTTACCGGACCGCAAGCGTATGCATGGCCAGACGTCGACGATGAGGCAGGCAGCTATCCACTGAACCTGTGTTTTTTCGGTGGCAAATCCCTTTACGGCCAACCCGAATATGGGATCAATCTGATCGAACCCGGCCCCCTGCATGATCTTGTTCAGGCCCTTGAGCCACTCGATCGTGAATGGTTCGATAAGGCGTTCAGGGAAAACTGCCAAGGCTGTTGGCCTGCCGATGACGACGATGCACGCGAGTATTTCTGGGAGAATTTCGTGTCGTTGAAGGAGTTTTTCGGACGGACCGATGGCAAGGGCCAGTCACTGATTTTCACGGTGGATTTTTAACGATCATGACGAACGCATCGGAAACAGCTGGCGCCGCCCTTCTTGAGGGTCGCACTGGAGCATGGGAGCTCGTACTCGGGCTCGAGGTCCATGCCCAGGTGATCTCGAAATCGAAGCTGTTTTCCGGCGCATCCACCGTGTTCGGTGCGGAGCCGAACGCGCAGGTGAGCTTCGTCGATGCCGGTTTCCCCGGCATGCTGCCGGTCATCAACGAGTTCTGTGTCGAGCAGGCGGTCAAAACCGGGCTCGGTATCAACGCGCAGATCAATCTGCGCTCGGTCTTCGATCGGAAGAATTATTTCTATGCCGATCTGCCGGCCGGCTACCAGATTTCGCAATATCAGCAACCGATTGTCGGCAAGGGCGAAATCACCATCGACCTCCCGGACGGGCGCTCGCGGACAGTCGGGATTACGCGGCTGCATCTCGAGCAGGATGCGGGCAAAAGCCTGCACGACCAGCATCCCGACAAGACCTATGTCGATCTGAACCGGTCCGGCGTCGCGCTGATGGAGATCGTGTCGGAACCCGACATGCGTTCGGCCGAGGAGGCCGCGGCCTATATCCGCAAGCTGCGTTCGATCCTGCGCTATCTCGGCACCTGCGACGGCAACATGGAGGAGGGCAGCCTGCGGTGCGACGTGAACGTCTCGGTGCGCAAGCCGGGCGATTCCCTCGGCACGCGCTGCGAGATCAAGAACGTCAATTCGGTGCGCTTCGTGACGCAGGCGATCGAGTATGAGTCCAACCGCCAGATCGAGGTGATCGAAGACGGCGGCACGATCGACCAGGAGACGCGGCTGTTCGATGCCAGCAAGGGCACGACCCGGCCGATGCGCTCCAAGGAACATGCGCACGATTATCGCTATTTCCCGGATCCCGATCTGCTGCCGCTGGTGCTCGATCCGGGTTTCGTCGAGCGGATCCGGACGTCACTGCCCGAGTTGCCGGATGCACGGAAGGGCCGGTACGAAAAGGATTTCGGCCTGTCGCGCTACGACGCCGGTGTGCTGGTCGCGGAAAAGGAAACGGCGGCCTTCTATGAGGCGGTCGCGCGCGGCCGCGATGCGAAGCTCGCCGCCAACTGGGTCATTTCGGAATTGTTCGGCGCCTTGAACCGCACCGGCAAGGCGATCGAGGAATCGCCGGTCTCGGCGGAGAATCTCGGCGGCCTGATCGATCTGATCGCCGACAACACGATCTCGGGGCGCATCGCCAAGGACGTCTTCGCCGAGATGGTCGACACCGGCAAACCGGCCGCGGCGATCGTCGAGGCGAAGGGGCTGCGTCAGGTCACCGACACCGGTGCGATCGACACGGTGATCGAGACGGTCATGGCGGCCAACGCCGACAAGGTGGCCGAGTATCGAGCCGGCAAGGACAAACTGTTCGGCTTCTTCGTCGGACAGGTGATGAAGTCGAGTGGCGGCAAGGCCAATCCGGCGGTCGTCAACGAGCGGCTGAAGGCGAAGCTCGCCGGCTAATCTCACGCGCGTTTTGCTACGCGATTACGGATTCGTCGGGCGATGCTGCGCCGGCGTATGCGCGAGCTCGAGCTTGATCCCATCCGGGTCTTCGAAAAACACCGCATAATAACCGGCGCTGTATTGCAGGAACGCTTGCGGCGCCTCGAGAACCGTCGCGCCCTGCTTGACCAGCAGGCGATGGAACGCATCGACCTGTTCGCGATTGTCCGCGCTCCAGGCGAGATGATGCAGGCCACGCGCATAGCGGTCGTGCGGCATTGGCGTGCGCATCTGCCGCAGGATGAACCAGCCGGCCGGCCCCAGCCATTCGACATAGTCCGGCCCGCGCTCGGACTCGTGATAGCCGAGAAACTGCATAAGCGGGTCGTAAAAGGCGAAAGACCGGTCGAGATCGCCGACCGTCAACGAGATATGGTTTATGTCACCCAGAGTCATATATTGCTCTCAAGCCGCGCTGCGGCACGGACAGTTACGAAGAGGAAACCGGAATGATCGACCTCTATACCTGGCCCACGCCCAACGGCCACAAGATCCATATCATGCTCGAAGAAATCGGCATGCCGTACAAGGTCATTCCGATCGATATCGGTCGCGGCGACCAGTTCAAGCCCGATTTCCTGAAGATCAGCCCGAACAACAAGATGCCGGCGCTGGTCGATCCCGACGGGCCGGACGGCAAGCCGATCTCCGTGTTCGAATCCGGCGCGATCCTCATCTATCTCGCGGAGAAGAGCGGCATGCTGTTGCCGGCCTCGCCGCGCGAGCGCTATGACGTGCTGCAATGGCTGATGTTCCAGATGGGTGGCATCGGGCCGATGCTGGGCCAGGCGCATCATTTCCATGTCTACGCGCCGGAAAAGATTCCCTATGCGATCGAGCGCTACAGCAACGAGGCGAACCGTCTTTACGGCGTGTTGGATCGCCGGCTTGCGGATCGCGAGTTCGTCGCCAACGAATATTCGATCGCCGATATCGCGATCTGGCCGTGGCTGCGCTCCTGGGAACGGCAGGGCGTCAACCTGCCGGATTTCAAGAACGTGCAGCGCTGGTTCGACCAGATCGCAGCGCGTCCTGCCGTAAAGCGCGGCATCGAGGTGCTCTCGGAGCGCAGCCGCTCGGGACCGGTCGACGACAAGACGCGCGAGATGCTGTTCGGCAAGACGCAATATCAGCGGCGTTAACCCACGCCCAGCACGAAAGGCCGATCCGCGATTCCGCGCATGCCCGGCTCGACCGCGAACAGCGCGCCCGATGACGGGGCTGCGGCGAGCGCGGCTTCGCCCATGCCGCTGCGTGCCGTCGTGATGTAGAGCGTCTCGAGCGCCGGGCCGCCGAAGCAGCAGCTCGTCACAAAGGGAACCGGCAGCGCGATCGTGCGATCGACGCGACCGTCCGGTGCGAAGCGCGTCACCCGGCCGCCGCCATAGTGCGCACACCAGACAAAGCCTTCGGCATCGACGGTGAGCCCATCGGGCAGCCCTGCATCCTCGCCCACGGCGGCAAACAAACGTGCCGTGCCCAGCGCACCGGTCGCGGGATCGAGATCGTAGGCAAGCAGGCGCCGGCCGGCCGTGTCGCTGAAATAGAGGATGCGCCCGTCCGGGCTGAAGGCCGGACCGTTGCAGACGATGTAGCCGCTGTCGCCGACATGGGCGCTGCCATCGGGGTCGACCCGATAGAGAATGCCGCGCGGTTCGCGCTCGGCTTCGTCGTAGGTGCCGACCCAGTAGCGCCCGGCGCGATCGATCTTGGAATCGTTGTAGCCGATGCCGGGCCGACCGCCATTCGGATCGGCGAAGAAAGCAACGCGCGTGCGCGCCGGATCGAAAATATGGAGCCCGTCATCGAGCGCGAGAAGCAGGCGCCCTTCCGTGAGGGGCACGGCCGATCCGACCTGTTTGCTGCCCGGGATCGCCCATTCATGGCGCGCGCGGCTCGCCGGATCCCAGCGATGCAAGGTCGGTCCGAAGAAATCGATCCAGTAGAGCGCCTGTTCGCTTGCATACCAGAACACGCTCTCGCCGAGCGCATCCTCGCTCGGGACGGCAACGCGCAATGTCGCTTCCGATGTCACAGACGCCGCCCGGCCGTGGCGCCGCCATCGACCGCGATGATGCTGCCGGTCGCAAAGGATGCGGCGGGCGACGCAGCGAACGCAATCGTTTCGGCGATCTCTTCGGGCCTGGCGGCACGGCCGAGCATCGTCCAGGACGACCAGGCCCGCGCACCTTCTTCGCGCGCGGCTTGGGTCTCGCCCATCATGTCGGTCATCGTCGGGCCGGGGCAGACGCAGAGCGCGCGGACATCGGGTCCGAGCTCGACCGCCAGCGCGCGGGTTAGCCCGACCAGCGCCCCCTTGGTCGCGCAATAGACCGACGCGCCGGCATAGCCGAGAAACGCCGCATCGGACGCAACATTGACGATCACGCCACACCGCTTGCGTAAGGAAGGCAGCAGGGTCTGCGCAAGAACCCAGGGCGCTGTCAGGTTGACGGCAACGGTGCGATCCCACAGCGCCTCGTCGGTCCCGGCGATATCGCGATCGTCGAAAATGCCCGCGCTGTTGATCAGCGCGTCGATGTCGCCTGCCGCGGTGGCGAGGCGGCGGCATTGCGCACGATCGGCGAGGTCGGCCGCATGGCCCGAGACACGCGCGCCATGCTCGCCGGCGCGCGCGGCAACCGCCGCCGCCACGTCGTGGGATTTTCGCCCATGCAGGATCACATGCGCGCCACGTTCGAGCAGCAAATCGGCGGCGGCGGCACCGATACCGCGGGTCGAGCCGGTGACCAGCACGCGCTTGCCGGCGAAATCCTGAAGTTCATTCATGCCGGCATCCGCCCGGCGGTGCTGCCGCCGTCGATCGGAATTGCGGCCCCCGTGAGAAACGACGCTGCCGGCGAGGCGAGGCAGAGCAGGAACGATGCGATCTCGTCGGGCGATGCGATGCGCCCCATCGGATGATAGTCGTTGAAGGCCTGGTAATATTTCGCCGGATCGCCGCTCGCCGCGGCGCAATCGCGCATCAGCTCGGTATCCATCGTACCCGGGCAGAGCGCGTTCACGCGGATACCTGCCGGCGCCAGCTCGATCGCAACGGCGCGCGTCATCGCAACGGTCCCGTGCTTGGCGCTCACATAGGCGACATTATTCGGGATCGCGTGCAGGCCGAGTTCGGAGGCGACATTGATCACATTGCCGCGGCTCTCGCGCAGAAACGGCAGGGCCGCGCGCAGGCAGAAAAACGGCGCCTTCATCACGACGGCAAGATGCAGATCCCAATGCGCATCGTCGGTCGCCTCGACCGGCTTCTCGATATTGACCGCGGCATTGTTGACGAGAACGTCGAGCCGGCCGAACGCATCGACCGCCCGCTTGACGGCCTTCTCGCAGCCGGCAGCATCGGCGAGATCGGCGCCCGCCGGGGCGAGGCGCTTGCCGCCGCCAAGCCGCCCGATCGCGGCCGCCACATCGGCATCGGTCCGGTCGTTGATCGCGACCTGCGCGCCGGCATCGTGGAAGGCGCGGGCGATCGCGAAACCGAGGCCGCGTCCGGCGCCGGTCACGAGAACCACCTTGCCCGAGAAATCGAAACCCATGCTTCAGCCCCGATAGCGGCTCAGTTGCAGTGCAATGATCGTCGACCCGATGCTGAGCGCGATCAGCAATGTCGCAATCGCGTTGATGGTG
>JBBDWW010000466.1:0-5848 GCA_040902645.1 Dongiaceae bacterium
GGACCGTGGTGCCGGTGATGATCCTGGTCGCGATCGCGATCCCGTCCTTCAAGCTCATGTACTACGCCGATCGCATCGAAGAAGCCGAGATGACGATCAAGGCGATCGGCCGGCAATGGTACTGGTCGTACGAATATCCCGATTACGGCAATTTCACCTTCGATGCTCTGCTGGTTCCCGAGGCGGAACTGACCGATCCCTCGAAGCGGCTGCTTGAGACCGACACGCATGTCGTGGTGCCGGTCGACACCAACATCCGTCTCCTGGTCACCGGCAGCGACGTGATCCACGCCTGGACGATCCCGGCCTTCCACGTGAAGCTCGATGCGATCCCCGGCCATGTGAACGAAAGCTGGTTCCGCGCCACCGTGGAGGGCACCTATTACGGACAGTGCTCCGAGCTTTGCGGCGTCGGGCACGCCTATATGCCGATCGTGGTCGACGTGGTGTCGAAGGAAGCATTCGCCGAATGGGTCGCGACGGCCGAGGAAGAATATGCCCGGGTCAATGCGCCCGCTGCCGCTGTGGCGCAGCTCGAAAGCGCGGGCAACTGAGAATCGGGAGAGACAGACAACTATGAACAACCCATCCGCCAGCCACGCGCACGATCACGGTCACGATCACGGCCACCATAATCCCACGGGTTGGAAGCGCTTTCTCTATTCCACCAACCACAAGGACATCGGCACGATGTACCTTGTGCTGGCGATCGTGTCCGGCCTGATCGGCGGCTTCTTCTCGCTGCTGATGCGCCTCGAGCTGCAGGAGCCGGGTGTCCAGTATCTTCTGACTGCCGCCGGCGATCCGGACGGACAGCTCTGGAATGTGTTCGTCTCGGCGCACGGCCTCATCATGGTGTTCTTTCTGGTGATGCCGGCGATGATCGGCGGGTTCGGCAACTGGTTCGTGCCGCTGATGATCGGCGCGCCGGACATGGCCTTCCCGCGCATGAACAACATCAGCTTCTGGCTGCTGATCCCGTCATTCGGCCTTCTGATCGGCTCGGCCTTCGTCGGCGAAGGCGCCGGTACCGGCTGGACGCTCTATCCGACGCTCTCGAGTTCCCTCGGCCATCCCGGACCCTCGGTCGATATGGCGATCTTTGCGCTGCATCTGGCGGGCGCGTCGTCGATCCTTGGTGCGATCAATTTCATCACGACCATCTTCAACATGCGCGCACCGGGCATGACGCTGCACAAGATGCCGCTGTTCGTCTGGTCCGTGCTGGTGACCGCCTTCCTGCTGCTGCTCTCCCTGCCGGTGCTCGGCGGCGCCGTCACCATGCTGCTGACCGACCGCAATTTCGGCACGTCGTTCTTCGATCCGGCCGGCGGCGGCGATCCGGTGCTGTTCCAGCATCTGTTCTGGTTCTTCGGCCATCCCGAGGTCTACATCCTGATCCTGCCGGGCTTCGGTATGATCAGCCATATCGTCTCGACCTTCTCGAAGAAGCCGGTGTTCGGCTATCTCGGCATGGCTTATGCGATGGTGGCGATCGGCTTCGTCGGCTTCATCGTCTGGGCGCACCACATGTTCACGGTCGGCATGGATGTCGATACGCGCGCCTATTTCACCGCGGCGACGATGGTGATCGCGGTGCCGACGGGCGTTAAAATCTTCTCCTGGATCGCGACGATGTGGGGCGGCTCGATCCGTTTCACGACACCGATGCTCTGGGCCTGCGGCTTCATCTTCCTGTTCACGGTTGGCGGCGTCACCGGCGTCGTGCTTGCCAACATGGGCATCGATATCGCGCTGCACGACACCTATTACGTCGTCGCCCATTTCCACTATGTGCTGTCGCTCGGCGCCGTGTTCTCGATCTTCGGCGGCTTCTATTACTGGTTCGGCAAGATGTCGGGTCGCCAGTATCCGGAATGGGCCGGCAAGCTGCATTTCTGGCTGACCTTCATCGGCGTGAACATCACGTTCTTCCCGATGCACTTCCTCGGTCTTGCCGGCATGCCGCGACGCATTTCCGATTATCCGGATGCGTTCGGCGGTTGGAACGCGGTGGCATCCTATGGCTCCTACATCTCGTTCGCGGCGACGCTGTTCTTCATCGGCATCGTGATCTACACGCTGGTGGCCGGAAAGCGGATCGGTGCGAACCCGTGGGGCGAGGGCGCCACGACACTGGAATGGACGGTGAGCTCGCCGCCACCGTTCCACTCGTTCGATGAGCTGCCGCGCGTCAAATAGTAGGCGGACGAGTTCGTTCGGCGAAGCCGCCGCGGTTGCCGACAGGTGGCGCCGCTGGCTCTTGGGAGATTCTACGAAGCGATGGCTGAGGGGCTGCAGATAGCAGGAGCGGGGAGGAACACGCTGTCGCAGGCGCTGTCGCCCGGCGCCCTTTCGCTCGGCGCGAGCGTGGGCGACTTCGTCCAGCTGTTGAAGCCGCGCGTCATGTCCCTGGTGGTATTCACCGGGCTGATCGGCATTGTCGCAGCGCCGGTGCCGATGCATCCGGTGCTGGCCGCGGTTGCGATCCTCTGCATCGCCGTTGCGGCGGGTGCGGCGGGTGCGATCAACATGTGGTACGACCGCGACATCGACGCGATCATGACGCGGACTTGCGCGCGACCGATCCCGGCCGGCCGGGTCGAACCGTCCGAGGCGCTCTCGTTTGGCATCGTGCTTTCGCTGTTCGCCGTCGCGCTGATGGGGCTCGCCATCAACTGGCTTGCCGCGGGGCTGCTTGCTTCGGCGACGTTATTCTACGTTTTCGTCTACACGATCTGGCTCAAGCGCCGCACGCCGCAGAATATCGTAATCGGCGGCGCCGCCGGCGCGTTCCCGCCGATGATCGGCTGGGCTGCCGCGACGGGTTCGCTCGGCATCGAGCCGATCATGCTGTTCCTGCTGATCTTCATGTGGACGCCGCCGCATTTCTGGGCGCTCGCGCTTTATCGCACCGGCGATTATGCGCGCGCCGGCGTGCCGATGCTGCCGGTGGTGGCCGGCGCACGCGCAACCAAGCTGCAGATCCTGCTCTATACGGTGGCGCTGCTGCCCGTCGCGCTCGCGCCCTGGTATCTCGGCATGACCGGGCCGCTCTACGGCATCGCGGCACTGATCCTCGGCCTGCTGTTCGTAGCGGCGGCGGTTTCGGTCTGGTTCGATGCAAGCGAGCGCAGCGCGCGCCGCATGTTCGGATTTTCGATCCTCTATCTGTTCCTGCTGTTCGCGATGATCGGCCTCGATAGGGCACCCGGGCTGATCGCGCTGCTGCAGGGCGCGGCGGCCTGATGAATGCGCAGCAGAGCGTCAACGATGGCGAACGCAAGCGCCGGCTGCGCATGCGCAATCTTGCGCTCGCTGCCGCCCTGCTGGCATTCGTGGTGATCGTCTACATGGTCTCGATCGTCAGGATGGGTGGCGAATGAACCGGACGGCAGAACGGCGCAACGGCAGGACGGCTTTCTGGCTGGCGGGCGTGCTCGTGGCCATGATCGGCCTCACCGCTGCGTCGGTCCCGCTCTATCGCCTGTTCTGTCAGGCGACCGGGTTCGACGGTACCACCCAGCGCGCCGAAACGGCACCCGGTGCCGTCGGCAGCGAAACCGTGACGATCCGCTTCAATGCGGATTCGATGCAGCAGCTCGGTTGGGAATTTCAGCCGGTCGAGCGCGCGGTGACCCTGCGCGTCGGCGAACCGGCGCTTATCTATTATCGCGCCCATAATCTGACGGCGCGGCCCAGCATCGGGCACGCGACCTTCAACGTCACGCCGCTCGATGCCGGCCAGTATTTCGTCAAAGTCGACTGTTTCTGCTTTACCGAACAGGCGCTGGCGCCGGGCGAAACGGTCGACATGCCGGTGCAGTTCTATGTCGATCCGGCGATTCTCGACGATCCGGATTTCGACCAGCTTCGCACCATCACGCTTTCCTACACGTTCTTTCCGGTCGAGCCGGAAAACGACGACGCACAGCTATCCGAGGCCGATACGGCCGGCGGGGCAACCGACGAGATCAATTGAGTTTCGGTCCGGGAACCAGATCCGGACCGGCGATCGAACATGAGGGAATGAGGAACCGATGAGCACCCACGCCGCTGACGCAAAGCATCCCTATCATCTGGTCGATCCCAGTCCGTGGCCGGCCGTGGGCGCGATCGGCGCCGGTGTCCTGGCGGTCGGGCTCGTGCTGTTCATGCACGACGTGGTTGCCTGGGTCTGGCCGATCGGTCTCGCGATGATCCTGGTCACGATGTTCTTCTGGTGGCGCGACGTCGTGCGCGAGGCGACCTTCCAGGGTCATCATACGCCGATCGTGCAGATCGGCATGCGCTACGGCATGCTGCTGTTCATCGCCTCCGAGGTGATGTTCTTCTCGGCCTTCTTCTGGGCGTTCTTCAACGCTTCGATCTGGCCGATGGAGGAGATCGGCGGCGTGTGGCCGCCGACCGGCGTCCTGCCGTTCGATCCGTTCCAGCTGCCGCTGCTCAACACGCTGATCCTGCTGACCTCGGGCGTGACGGTCACCTGGGCGCACCATGCGTTGCGCGAAGGCGATCGCAAGGGTCTGCTGCAGGGGCTCGGTCTCACGATTCTGCTCGGCCTCACCTTTACGGGGATCCAGGCCTACGAATATGCGCATGCGGCGTTCGGGTTCCGCGACGGGATCTATTCGTCGACCTTCTTCATGGCAACCGGGTTCCACGGCGCGCATGTCATCATCGGTACGATCTTCCTGATCGTCTGCTGGCTCCGCGCCTGGGCCGGTCATTTCAAGCCGGAGCATCATTTCGGCTTCGAAGCGGCGGCCTGGTACTGGCATTTCGTCGACGTGGTCTGGTTGTTCCTGTTCTTCGTCATCTATATCTGGGGTTCGGGCGGGGGCCCCTATGCCGGCCATTAAGGCCGCGCAACAGAGCGCCAATTTGCCCGCCGCGGTCGGGATGCAGATCCGCCGCATCGGGCGCAACGACAGAGCCGGTCGAAACGAGCGGCCGCCGCAATGCCCGAGGGCCTTGTCGGCGGCCGTGTCGTTTGTATCGACGGGAAATGGAGCGCGATGACGTCCTTTCATGCGACGCAATCGCCGATCGGCACGGGGCTGGCCTGCCGCTGCCCGCGCTGCGGCCGCGGGCCGCTCTACAAAGGATTTCTCAAGCTGCAGGAGCGCTGCCCCGCCTGTGGGCTCGATCTCGCCTGGGCCGACAGTGCGGACGGGCCGGCGGTGTTCGTGATCTTCATCATCGGTGCACTTGCAACGGCGCTCGCGCTGATGGTCGAAGCCTGGTTCGCACCGCCTTACTGGGTGCACATGGTCTTGTGGCCGCCGGTCATTCTGGGCGGCTCGCTGCTGCTGCTGCGCCCGGCCAAAGGGATCCTGATCGCGCTGCAGTATCGGCACAAATCGGGCGACGCGCGGCGCGACGATAGCGACGGATCGGCGCCGCGATGACGACAGCACCGCGCCGTTTCCGCCCGACCTTCTGGGCGACCTTGTTCGCCGGTCTCGGCGTCGCGCTGATGTTCGGTCTCGGCATCTGGCAGATCGACCGGCTCGGCACCAAGCAGGAAATGATCGCCGAGCGCGAATCGCGGCCGGCGCTCGAAGCGCTCGATGCGGAGCAACTGCTGGCGATCGAGGATGCGGCGCCGTTCGAATTCCGCCGCGCCGAACTGACCGGACGTTTTCTGAACGACCGCGAAATGCTGCTGCTGGCGCGTTCGATGAACCGCAATGTCGGGTTTCAGGTCGTGACGCCCTTCGTGCTCGAAACCGGCGAAGAGCTGCTGATCAATCGCGGCTGGATACCCGACGATCGCGAGGATCCCGTCACCCGCGCCGAAGGCCAGCTCGAGGGCCAGGTGACGATCGAGGCGCTGGTGCGCCGC
>JBBDWW010000466.1:5858-10383 GCA_040902645.1 Dongiaceae bacterium
GTGCCCGACAATGTGCCCGCCGGCGATGCGATGGGCGGCGGCGACTGGTACTGGATGGATCTGCCGGCGATGCGCGAAGCGGCCGGTCTCGCACCAAACGGGCCGCCGCTCTATCTCGAAGCGACCGCGACCGACCTTCCCGGCGGCTTCCCGATCGGTGGCCAGACCCGGCTCGAACTGCGCAACGACCATTTGCAGTACGCGATCACCTGGTTTCTGCTCGGCGGCGCGCTCGCGATCATCTGGTTCGTGTTCCACTGGCGCCGCGACGAGGCGGGCGGAACGAAGGTAGGCTGAACGCAGGCGGGGGAGGGATGATGAGTCGGCAATATCGCAACAGCAAGGCGGGCAATGTCTATCCGAGCTTCACGCACGGCGTGCGCGACGGCGAGTATGTGTTCGTCTCCGGTCAGATTGCGGCTGACAAGCGCGATGCGAATGTCGCGCTCGGCGATATCGAAACCGAAACCCGCGCGGCGATGGATCTGCTCGGCGGCGTCCTCGCCGAATTCGGCCTGACCTACGCCGATCTGGTGAAAATCGGCATCTTCATGACCAATCTCGACGAGTTCGACGCGATGGACGCGGTCTATGCGACCTATTTTCCCGCGGGCAAGGTGCCGGCGCGCACCTGCGTCGAGGCGCGGCGCATTCTCTCCGACTGCCGTATCGAAATCGACGGGATTGCGCGGGTGAGGTAGCACGCCCCGCTATTTGTACATGCCGTCGCGCAAATTGATGCCATATTCGAGATAGGCCTTGAGCGCGCAGAGCATCTGCGTCCAGCCATGGCAATTGCCGTAAGACGCCTTGAGACCCGTTGCGGTCTCGCGCCAGCCCTCTTCGGAAATCGAAACCAGCGTGCGACCGTCCGCGAACGGTTCGAATTCCATCGTCACCGTCGTGTTGTAGCCGGAAGAGGCGGTTGTCGCGTCGTTACCGTCGGTCGGCGCGCCGTCGTTTGCAGCCCAGCGCAGCACGATCCGGCGGTCTTTTTCCGCCGTCACGATTTCGACCGGAAAGGCGCCGGGAAAATCGGCGAAGTCCCAGGTGACGGTCGCACTCGTCTTCATCCGCCCTTTGGCGCCGCCGGTCGTGAAATAGCGCGACAGGATCGTGGGATTGGCGACCGCCTCGAAAACCTCCGATACGGGCTTCGCAATGCGTGCGATCACCTTGAACGTCAGATCCATGATCGTCTCCCTTGCTCCCGCTTACATAAGCGCCCGCCGCTGGGTTTCGAGCCGCCCGACACCGCCTTTTGCCCGCCTTGCTTGCCCGGAAGGCGGCGGACTAGGGAATTCTCGCGGATGGTTTAGCTGATCGCGAAAAGGCGAGGATATATGCGTGCCAATTGTTGTACCGACGGAGGCTGTTCTCGCATCAGGTGCTCTAAGGAGGAAGATCGAGATATCTGCTCCTGGCCCGAAGCGGACTGCGCTATGCGACCGCCCATACATACGCGCTACCCTCATTGAGTTTGGTTTCGCGTATATGAAATCCGGCACGCTTAAGAGACATTTCTAAGCAATTGGGCGTGATCATGCCGTAGAAGGAATGACCTCGAAGAGAGTTGATAAGAAACCCGTCAAGCCAAGGCGTCGCGTTGGGCATTCTACTCATTCGTGTGAACTCTGAATTACGATACTGAACAACGAAAAGGCACTCCCCGTTGCGCTTCAGTTTCTGATAAATCACGTCGAGCACCCTTCTCCTGTGCGCGTATGAAGGGATTACCGACAGTACGTTGATACAGAAGCCGCGTTCAAACTTCGTTCGCGACGCTTGAAATTCCACGTCGCTGTAAACGTGTATACGGTTGGACTGTTTATAGATACTTCGAATCGACGTTCTTCTCTTGCGTAAGACTTGTAATCTGGACAGCTGAACCTCTGAGTCGATAATGGCTAGGACGTCAGTAGTATCGGCAATCGCCTTTTGATAACGCAGTTTTCCGCAGCCGTAGTCAAAGGTCGAAGCTGCCGCTGGTAAGCTAGATATTAAGTTCAACAGAAACTTTGAGGACTGCGACTCTGGCTTTGCAGCATTTTCTGATCTGATTTCGACGCCGGATTTGAGCTTATAGCGCATCGAACT
Organism: Dongiaceae bacterium; assembly: GCA_040902645.1. Classification (GTDB taxonomy): domain Bacteria; phylum Pseudomonadota; class Alphaproteobacteria; order Dongiales; family Dongiaceae; genus JAWXBK01. The sequence continues at coordinate 7,956 of JBBDWW010000466.1, forward strand.
TGGTCCTGACGTCATAAGCAGCAGCCGGATCGGCAGCGATGGCATCAATTTGTGGCCGTGAATAACCCCCAAGACGAGCCCGTTGCGCGAACGCCAGAACAAGAAGCGCGATCGATACTATCGCGAATATAAACAATAGATTTCTAGAGCCCAGCCACCACGCAATGATGGCGCCCACTCCGAAGTAAATTACTGCCTCGACAAGTACCCAGAACCAAGACCAAGCGTTGAGTGCGTGCTCGATGTCGTGCTTATCTACCAAAGGCTCAGCAGCGCGGCTCGATGCGTACTTGTAGTATACTGCGTGCATCAATTCATCTCGATGCTGAGTGATTTTCATTTCCTTTTCTTTGGTGACCGCAGAGCCAACACGTTGCGATAAAGGGATAAGAATGCTCACACGATCAAACCTTCACCGTATCCCGAAGATATCGGAAATCCGATCATGAAAATGGAACATGTGTGTCAGAACTGCGACTATGAACGCGACCACGACACCGGACAGGTTTAAAGCATCGTGATGGGGAATAATCGCGACGACCTTGCCGATCGGCCCCCACGATTCAATCCTCGTAAAGAAGGAATCAAAAACCGGATTGTCTCGAAGCGCCAGAGTGATGAAATATGTTTCGTAAAACGCGAAGCACGCTAACTTCTTTAGAATCTCAGCGTAGTTCTTCGGTGTTGAGAGAAACGGAAGTACTAGCTTGATTACCTCTTCCATCGTGTCGCCCCCGTACCATGAGTGTTCTAGATCTATATGTACAACTTTTAATATACCACATAGGCCGCAAAGTGACTAGCATCCGGAGAATGCGATCCCACTGAAGCCGATGATTACGTGGACGAAGCTGTTCGCATACAGGCCAGCAACCCGCTGCAACAACCGACGACTTCCACATTGAGCTAAGCATCGTCCGTGAAGCCAATCGTTGCGTTTTTGCTAGTGGGAGGACAGAAATCGGTCTTAGGCCGGAATCTACCGTAGGCTTTTGCGTTCAACCGACGTCGCACCCCCGCTAAATTGGCAGCTTGCTAAGTTCGTGAGCCCGGCTTTTACCAAGCGTTTCCGCCCGCCTTGCTTGCCCGGAAGGCGGCGGACTAGGTTAGCCGCCATCTTGCGGCCGGCCCCGGTTTGGGCCGCAGGGAACCCTTATGGAGGCGGTATTTGCGCTATCGGAGCACCAGGGGCGAAGCCTCCGCGCTCGATTTCGAGGCGGTGTTGCTGGCGGGGCTCGCCGGCGATGGCGGCCTCTATCTGCCCGAGCACTGGCCGAGCTTCGACCGTGGCGCCCAGGCCCGGTTGCGGACGCTCTCTTATACCGAGCTCGCGCAGGCGCTGTTCGAGCCGTTCATCGGCAATGAGATCCTGCCCGCCGATCTCGCTGAAATGCTGAATGAAGCCTATGCCGTATTCGACGATCCCGATGTCGCGCCGCTGCGCGAGATCGAGCCCGGCCTCCATGTCATGGAGCTGTTCCACGGACCGACGCTCGCCTTCAAGGATGTCGCGCTGCAGCTCGTCGGCCGCCTGTTCGATCATGTGCTGGCGAAGCGCCGCAAGCGCATCACCATCGTCGGCGCGACGTCGGGCGATACCGGTTCGGCCGCGATCGAGGCCTGCCGCGACCGCGATGCGATCGACCTCTTCATCCTGCATCCCAAGGGCCGCGTGTCCGAGGTGCAGCGCCGGCAGATGACGACGGTCCTTTCGGCGAACGTGCATAATATCGCGATCGAGGGCAGCTTCGACGATTGCCAGGATCTCGTGAAGGCGATGTTCAACGATCGTGCGTTTCGCGCGGAGATGAGTCTCTCGGCCGTCAATTCGATCAACTGGGCGCGGATCATGGCGCAGATCGTCTATTACGCGCGCGGCGCGCTGGTGCTTTCGCGTGAGGGCGCATCGGTCGATTTCGCGGTGCCGACCGGCAATTTCGGCAATGTCTATGCCGGCTATGCCGCAAAGCGCATGGGTTTTCCGATCGGGCGGCTGATCGTCGCCTCGAACCGCAACGACATCCTGACGCGATTTTTCGAGAGCGGGACGATGGCAGCGGAGACGGTTGTCCCCACCTTGAGCCCGAGCATGGATATCCAGGTGTCCTCGAATTTCGAGCGCCTGCTCTATGATCTCTGCGATGGCGACGGCGCGCGGGTCGCGCGGCTGATCGCCGAATTCCGCAAGACCGGGCGGTTTTCGGTCGAGCCAGCGCAGCTCGCGCAAGCACGTGCGATCTTCGATGCGGTCCGGCTCGACGATGCGGGCACGAAAGCGGAAATGACGCGGCTCTATCGCGAAAGCGGAATGCTGGTCGATCCGCATAGCGCGATCGGTATCGCCGCCGCGCGCGCTCATAGAGCGCAAGGCGGTGCGCCGGTCATCGCGCTGGCGACCGCGCATCCGGCTAAATTCCCCGACGCGGTC
>JBBDWW010000467.1:0-10378 GCA_040902645.1 Dongiaceae bacterium
CGCCCGAAGCGCTGGCGATCGGCGATCGCGCACCGAATTTCGTGCTGCCGGATGCGAAAGGCGAGTTTCGCGCCTTCTACGAACGGGTCCGCGGCCGGCCGCTCGCGCTGCTGATCCTGCCGGCCGGCGCCGATCGCGCATTGCTCGAGCGCTTCGCGGCTGCCCACGATTCCTTCGAGGCGCAACGCTGCGATGTCATGGCGATCCTGGTCGGCGAGCCCGCCGTCGCGTCCGAAGCGGCCGCCCATCTCGCGCATCCCTTTCCGATTCTCGCCGACCCGAAAGGTGCGGTCGCGCGCGGTTTTGCCGCGGGCGCCCGGGTCAATCCGGAATTCCCGGTCTGCTTCCTGCTCGATCCCAACCAGCGCATCGTCAACCGGCGCAGCGAGGCGATCGTGCCGACCGGCGACGAGGCGGCGCGGCTCGGCGTGCTGGCGCTCGAAGAATGGGCGCTCGCCGGCCTCGCCGATCCGGCGCCCGCCACTGCGCAAACGCTCGGCACGGCCGCACCGGTGCTGCTGCTGCCGAACGTACTCGAACGCTTCACCTGCGATGCGCTGATCGATCGCTGGACCCGCGCCGGCCATGAAGAAGGCAGCGTCGATTCGATCGTCGACGGCAAGGAAGTGACGCGTGTGCATCCGGCGATGAAGCGCCGGCTCGATCACGCAATCCAGGATCCGATCGTGCTGAAGGCGCTGGCCGCGACCATCGGGCGGCGGATCGCGCCGGAGTTGGTCAAGGCCTTCCATTTCGACTCGTTCCGCTTCGATCGCTTTGTAATCGCCTGCTACGATTCCGAGCGCGGCGATTATTTTCGCGCGCATCGCGACAATACCAGCGGCAGCAATGAAGAGCGCCGTTTCGCGGTGACGCTCAATCTCAACAGCGGCGAGTATGAAGGCGGCGAGCTGGTCTTTCCGGAATATGGGCCGCATCGCTACGCGCCGCCGGCCGGCGGCGCGGTTGTCTTCTCCTGTTCGCTGCTGCACGAGGCGCTGCCGGTCACCAGGGGGCGGCGCTTCACGTTGCTGACCTTCCTGCGCGTCCCGCAGCCGGCCCAGGACGCGCCAACGCCGATATCGCCAACCGCGTCACCATCCGACCCCGGCCGCCCGGCGCCGGCGCAGCCGAACCCGGCGGCGCCGGCTGGATTCCGGCCTGGCGCGCCGATTTCAGCCGCCTCCGGCCAGCCAACCGCGCCCGGTTTCAATCCCGCCGGCGGTTTCAATCCGGGCGGCCCCGCGAAACCGACCCGCAGCGGCGACTGAGCCGCCGACATCGCGTCGGCGCGGCGAATCGGCGCCTGGAATCGCGCGCGCCACGAGGCTTGGCAGGGCCTAGGGGCTCCGCTAAAGCTAGCCCTCGCTTTCCCGCTTCATTCCCGCGCCCGAGGACCGTCCCGTTGGCGACATCACGCTATAATTTCCGCGAAACCGAGGCGAAGTGGCAGCGCGTCTGGGACGAGCGCGGCGCCTTCCGCGCCGAGACCGATCCCGCGCGTCCGAAATATTACGTGCTCGAGATGTTTCCCTATCCTTCGGGCCGCATCCATATGGGCCATGTGCGCAACTACACGCTCGGCGACGTGATCGCGCGTGCGCGCCGCGCGCAAGGTTTCAACGTGCTGCATCCGATGGGCTGGGATGCGTTCGGCCTGCCGGCGGAGAACGCGGCGATCGCATCCAAGGTGCATCCCGCGACCTGGACCTACCAGAACATCGCGACGATGCGCGACCAGTTGAAATCGATGGGTCTGTCGCTCGACTGGAGCCGCGAGATCGCGACCTGCCATCCGGATTATTACCGGCACGAGCAGCGCATGTTCCTCGAGATGCTGGACGAGGGCCTGGTCTATCGCAAGGAAAGCTGGGTCAACTGGGATCCGGTGGACCAGACCGTGCTGGCGAACGAACAGGTGATCGACGGCAAAGGTTGGCGCTCCGATGCGCCGGTCGAGCGGCGCAAGCTTGCGCAATGGTTCTTCCGCATCACGCATTACGCCGAAGATCTGCTGCAGTCGCTGGAGAAGGATCTCGAGCGCTGGCCGGCGAAGGTCCGGCTGATGCAGGAGAACTGGATCGGCAAATCGCGCGGCGCCTGGATCGATTTCGCAATCGAGGGGCCCCATGGTGTGCGCAGCGACAAGCTACGCGTGTTCACGACCAGGCCCGATACGCTCGACGGTGCGTCGTTCCTCGCGCTGTCGCCGCATCATCCGCTGGCAACCGAACTCGCCGCCTCCGATCCCGCACTCAAGGCCTTCATCGCCGAATGCGATCGCGTCGGTACGTCCGAAGCGGCAATCGAGTTGGCCGAGAAAAAAGGCTATCGCACCGCGCTTTCCGGCAAGCATCCGTATCTGCCGGCCGACCTGCCCGTGTTCGTCGCGAACTTCGTACTGATGGATTACGGCACCGGCGCGATCTTCGGCGTGCCGTCGGGCGATCAGCGCGACCTCGATTTCGCGCGCAAGTACGATCTGCCGGTGATCGAAACCTATCGGCCGCTCGATGCACGCGACCCGACGCCGGACGAGATCGAGCGCTACAAGGCGACGTTCGACGAGAACCCGGTTGTTTCGATCGGCAACGGCACGAAGCGCGAGAGCCTGTTCCATATCGCGCGCACCGCTTTCGTCGACAAATCGGATACGCAGAAGGTTCGCTACACCGCCGCCGGCTTTATGAAAGAGCGCGATGTCACGCCGATCGTCGCGATCGAGAAGGCGATCGAATGGCTGGAAAAGCACGGCCACGGTTCGGGCACGATCCAGTATCGGCTGCGCGACTGGGGCGTCTCGCGACAGCGTTATTGGGGCTGCCCGATTCCGGTCATCCATTGCGACACATGCGGCATCGTACCCGTCCCGATGGACCAGCTTCCGGTCGAGCTGCCCGAGGACGTGACCTTCGACAGACCCGGCAATCCGCTCGATCATCATCCGACCTGGAAGCATGTCGCCTGCCCGACCTGCGGCGGGAAGGCGCGGCGCGAGACCGACACGTTCGACACGTTCATGGAATCGTCGTGGTATTTCGCGCGCTTCTGTTCGCCGCGCGCCGAGACCCCGACCGTGCGTTCCGACGTCGATTACTGGCTGCCGGTCGATCAATATGTCGGCGGCGTCGAGCATGCCGTGCTGCATCTGCTCTATGCGCGCTTCTATACCCGCGCGATGCGGGCCGGCGGTCATGTCGCGGTCGACGAACCGTTCGCGGGCCTGTTCACCCAGGGCATGGTCTGCCACGAGACCTATCGCGACGAAGACGGAAACTGGCTCTTCCCGCAGGATGTCGAAAGCGACGGCGAACGCGCGGTCACGATCGACGGGAACCAGCCGGTCGAGATCGGCCGGTCCGAGAAGATGTCGAAATCGCGCAGGAACGTGGTCGACCCGGCGAACATCATCGAGGTCTACGGTGCCGACACCGCGCGCTGGTTCATGCTCTCCGACAGCCCACCCGAGCGCGATCTGGAATGGACCGAATCGGGCGTCGAAGGGGCGTGGCGTTTCCTGCAGCGCGTCTGGCGCCTGATCGACGACGCGGCCGATGGGTTGCCTTCCGTCGGTGCGGCGATGCCGGCCGATCTCTCGGCCGCTGCGACCGAATTGCGCCGCGCCACGCACAAGACGATCAAGGGCGTGAGCGAGGATATCGCGCGCTTCCATTTCAACAAGGCGGTCGCGCGCATCCACGAGCTCGTCAACCGGCTGCAGGCCGAAAATTCCAGCGATGCCGGGATCGGGCATGCGCGGCGCGAGGCGCTCGAAACCCTTGCGCTGCTGATCCAGCCGATGGTGCCGCATCTCGCCGAAGAACTCTGGACGCGGCTCGGTCATAAGACGTTGCTCGCCGCCGACGTCGCCTGGCCGGTCGCGGAGGCAGCACTCACCATCGACGAGGCGGTGACGATCGCCGTCCAGGTCAACGGCAAACTGCGCGCGACCATCGAACTGCCGCGCGACACCGCGAGCAACGAAGCGGAGGCGGCGGCGCTTGCCGATCCCGCGGTCCAACGCGCCATGGAAGGAAAGGCGGCACGCAAAGTCATCGTCGTGCCGAACCGGATCGTCAATGTCGTGGTCTAGACGAACATTTCTCGCGCGCGCCGCGTCGTTCGCCGCGCGCGCCACCTTGCTGCCGCTCGCGGGCTGCGGCTTCAAGCCGCTTTACGGCTATCAGGACGATCCGACCGGCGGCGCGCCTGCGCGGCTTGCCGAGGTCAAGATCATCCCAATCGCCGAGCGTTCCGGCCAGCTTCTCTATATCGACCTGCGCGAGCGCATCAATCCGCTCGGCGTGCCCAACGATCCGCGCTGGGTGCTCGATATCGACCTGATCGAGCGGCAGGAGAATCTGCTGATCGCGCGCGACGAGACGGCGACACGCACCAATGTGCTGCTGCGCGCCGAGTTCACGCTCACGCGCATCGGCGACAATGCGGTCGTACTGAACGGCGCCTCGCAGGTGAGCGTCGGTTACAACATCCTCGACAACCAGTTTGCCACGATCACATCGGAACAGGACGCGCGCGCCCGTGGCGTGACCCAGATCGGCAGCGATATCGCCACGCGGCTCGCGGTCTATATGTCGGATCAGCAAGCGGCCCCGACCCCGTGACGCCCAGGCCCGTGACGATCAACCCCGTGACGATCGGCGGCGCGGCGATTCAGCGTCAGCGAATCCACCGATGAAGCTCAGCGGCCGCGCCGTCGACCAGTTTCTTTTATCGCCCGATCCCGCGGTCGTCGCCGTCGTCGTCTATGGGCCCGACGAAGGGCTGGTGCGCGAGCGGGTCGACCGGCTGGTCACGCTGATCGCCGGCGATCCCAAGGATCCGTTACGCGTTGCCGAACTGCCGGGCAGCGCGGTCGAAGCCCATCCGGCGCGGCTCGCCGACGAAGCCGACCAGCTTTCGATGACCGGCGGCCGGCGCGTCGTGAAACTACGCGAAGCCGGCGACGGTGTCGCAAAGCCGCTGCTCGCCTGGCTCGATGACGGTGCGCCGGCCGGCAAGGGGAAAGCCGAGAGCGGCGGCTTCGTCGTGATCGAAGCCGGCGATCTCGGGCCCCGCTCGGGCCTGCGCAAGATCGCCGAGGGCCATAAGCGTGCCGCTTCGCTGCCCTGCTATCGCGACGAAATCGCCGGGCTGCAGAAACTCGCGCGCGACAAGCTGAAAACCGACGGTCTCGACATCGCGGCCGACGCGCTGCAATGGCTTTCGACCCATCTCGGCGCCGACCGTGCGATCACCATGGCCGAGCTCGAGAAGCTGTCGCTCTACAAGCTCGGCGCGGATACCGGGACAAGGGTCGATCTCGCCGACGTGCTCGCGGTGGTTGGCGATTCCGCCGATCTCGCGCTCGACGATCTGGCGCTCGCGCTCGGCGATGGCGATCTGCCGGGGCTCGAACGCGCGATCTCGCGCAGTTTCGCCGAGGGCGCGAACCCGATCACCATCCTGCGCGCCTGCGGCCGGCATTTCCTGCGTTTGCAACTCGTGCAGGGGATCGCGAAGGAGAGCAATGTCGAAACCGGCCTGCGCAGTCTGCGCCCGCCGCTTTTCTTCAAGACCGCCGACCGTTTCAGAGCCCAGCTCGGGCGCTGGCGCGAACCGCTGCTGGCCGACGCCCTCGCGCGCATCGTTGCGGCCGAGCGCGACTGCAAGCGCACCGGTTTTCCAGCGCAAACCGTCTGCCATCGCGCGCTGATCGATATCGCCTCGCTGGTGCGCAGCACGGCGCGCCGGGCGGGGTAGCGTTGCGCATCGCGCTGTGCCCGACGTTCGGCGCTCGTCGTTGCGGCCGAGCGCGACTGCAAGCGCACCGGTTTTCCAGCGCAGACCGTCTGCCATCGCGCGCTGATCGATATCGCCTCGCTGGTGCGCAGCACGGCGCGCCGGGCGGGGTAGCGTTGCGCATCGCGCTGTGCCCGACGTTCGGCGCTCGTCGTACTGCCAGCGGCGGGCATGACGAGCGGCCTGGATTGGCGCCGGAACCGGCGGTCCGCGGCACGGTCGGCCGATGATCGTCTACATCACGACCCAGTTGGGGCGCCGGGCCATCGCCGAATCCTTTCCGCATCTGCCCGACGATCTGCGGCAGCGCGTCAAGCTGACCAACTATCACACGCTGCAGCGGCAAAGCTCGCTGCCGGTCGCAACCTATATCTTCGCCGATATCGAGCGACTGAGGACGGGCGCTGCAGGCCGCCCGGTGACGCGTTATCCCGACGCCGTCACGCACCTATAAGCCCCCCTCACCCAGCGCCGGGTACGTCGCGGCGAAACGCCGCTCCAACCCTTCGCATCCCTCTCCCCCTATTAGGGGGCGATTGTATACTTGACATACGAAGCGCCCGGCCGTACCTAGACTGGCATGAGCGCAAATAAATTCCCCTCGGGCGAGTATAAAACGGTCACCGTGACGGGGTCGTTTCCGGCTGCTCGACCAGACGGAACCACAAGTCTGGTTCTAAATACCCAGGAAGAGGGTCCCATCGCATTCGCGGTAGATCGTGATGCAATTGCCGTGATTCGGAAGGCCCTGACCGATCTTGAGGTGATGCTGTCCCACCCGATGGGGCGGGCCTAACCGGCATCATTTCTTGCCCTTCGGCTTGCCCAATTTCTTCCGAGTCGCGGCCTTTCGGGGCGCCGGGGGAGCCGCCAAGAGGCGTTTGAGGGCGGCGTCAAATGCTGCATCGCCCGCCAAAGACTCCAGCCCAGAATCAGGTTTATCTATATTTTTCAGTACTTTCTTGGGCATTAGAGTTTTCACCAGCAATCTTAGTTGCGTCGAGATTAGTTGTCGTGCTATTATAGAGCTTCCATGGATACTCAGTTCCTGACTTACATCAGACGCCGCCGGGCCGAGCTCCAGCGTGAGCTCAATGAGCTTGCCGTGGCTGAGCGGCAATTTTTGCGTAGCCAGTCCATTCGAGCCCAAGAGCCGGTGGAACCTAAGCCCATACACATAGACACTTCGACCATGTTCCAGCCGATTCAACAGCGTGGTGCGAGCCAAGTAACCATCAAGGAGGCCGTTGTAGATGTGCTGGAGAAACACCCAGTCGGCCTAACAGCCCTCCAATTACTCGACAAGATTAACTCGGAGTTCGGTCTGAACATACGACGAACAAGCCTCTCGCCGCAACTCAGCCGATTGAAGCGGGAGGGGGCAATATTCAACGATAGGCAACTGTGGAAACGACAAAATAAAGACGCCCCGCCAGCCTGATCCGCTGGCGGGGCGTCTAAATAGTCGTGTGGGGGTGGCTAGTGCGGGGAACGGGCTTCCGACCTTGTGCCCCGAGGGTGCGATTCCCTCCACCTCCACCACTTCGGCCCCGTAGCTCAATGGATAGAGTACCGGACTGCTAATCCGGTGGTTCCGGGATCGTACCCCGGCGGGGCCACCTTCTTTATTATATCAGGCTCGGAATCGAGGGATCAATCCCTCGATTTCCCGGCTGGCTTCCTAAGCTCTCGCCTCATCTGGCGAATGAACCGCCTCCATTTATTGCGCGCTATCAGTCCCACGATAGGTCAGCCGCTTGCCTTCGATGCCCCTGAGGGCCTGTGTCGTCCGCGCCAGATCATCGAAGCCGAGCGCTTCGCGGTGGTTGTAGCGGAAATCGTATTCAGCAAGGTAGCGGTGCAGGTGCTGCTCGCCGCAATGCTGGTAGATGCCCTTCATGCCGCGCTTGAAGATGGAGAAGTAACCCTCAACGGTATTCGTTGAGATTTCGCCGCGCACATATTCCTTGGCGCTGTGATTGATAACGCCATGCTTGGCGAAGCTCTTGGACATATGGCGATACTGGCCGGCATCGTCGGTCATGAGCGAGGTTTCACGATCAACATTCGCCTGCAAGATCGGGGTCACGGTCTTGATGGTTGCTTGGTCGATATGGAACGAGCGGGCGCGGCCGTCACGCTCAACCAGCGTGAAGATGGCGCGCTTGTGTTCGTAACCCGGACCCTTGGTCTTGCCCTTCTTGCGGCCGATGTAGGTTTCGTCGGCTTCAACGGTCGAGCCGTTGCCACCCATGACGCCGAGTGTGCCATCCCGCATCGCCTCACGAATGCGATGTGTCATGAACCACGCGGTCTTGTAGGTCACGCCCAACATGCGCTCTAGCTGCTTTGAGCTAACGCCCTTCTTGGAGCAGCAAAGCAGATAGACCGCCTGAAACCACACATTCAGCGGAACTTTGGACCGCTCAAAGACGGTACCAACCGTGACCGTGAAATGACCGTTGCAGTCCCGGCAGGCGTACAGGCCCGGCCGGTGGCTCTTGCCCGCGACCTTGTGGATACGCTCGAAACCACCGCAATGAGGGCAGATCGGGCCGTTAGGCCAGCGGATCGCCTCAAGATGCTTCCGGGCGGCTTCGGGGTCACGAAAGTAAACGGCGGTCATTTTGGTCATTGTTCTGGCTCCTTATGACCAACATAGGAGCCAGCCAGGCGTATGTCAAGTATATAATCGCCTATTAGGGGGAGAGGGTAGGGTGAGGGGGATAGCAAGATCGAACTCGTGATACGCCCGCACACTCGCCCTCTAGATTCTCGCTTCCTTTTCCCTGCTATTCGCATAAAATACATATAATACGAACTTGGCAGGAGAAATCCGATGGCGACGGTCACCTCAGCCGAACTCCAGAGAAAACTTGGCGAAATCCAGGATCGGGCGCTGCGCGAGCCGGTCACCGTGACCCATCATGGCCGGCCGCGGCTGGTGATCCTCTCGGCCGACGAGTATCGGCGGCTGCGCCGGCGGGACCGCCAGACACTGCCGACCGACGCGCTGACCCCGGCCGAGCTCGCCGCGATCGCCCGGGCCGAGGCGCCGGCGAGCCACGCGCCGCTCGATCGCGAACTCGATCCGGCCTGAGCGCCGACAAGCCGAACGGCCCCGGCACCCATCATGGCACTGCCCAAACCGCATCCGGGCCTGGTCATCGCCTATGACTATCTCTGGCACGAGCCGGGGGCCGCCGCCGCCGCCGCCGCCGGCCCGACCGCGCAGCGGTCCGACTCAACAACGCCCGCGCAGCGGTCCGACTCAACAACGCCTGCGCAGCGGCACGACTCAACAACGCCCGCGCAGCAACCAGCCGCCCTGGTCCTCGCGGTTGCCGACGAGGCCGGCGAGCGGCTCGTCACCGCAGCACCCATCGCCGCCTATCCGCCGGGCGATCCGCGCGATGCGATCGAACTGCCGCACGCAACCTGTCGCCGTCTCGGGCTCGATTTCGGTAACGAGGGCAGCGATGCGCGACACTTCGTCATCGTCAGCGAGGTCAACCGCTTCGTCTGGCCCGGTCCCGATCTGCGCCCGGTCGCGACGCGCAGTGCGAGTGCGTTCGTCTATGGCGTGCTGCCGCCGCGCCTTTTCAAACGCATCACCGCGCAACTGATCGGCCGCTGGCACGCACGGGGTTCGGAATAGCGCGTCGCTGAATTGACGGGTGGCTCGGCAGAAGATTGGTTCACCACAGAGACACAGAGACAGGCGAGACGCTGAAAGCCTTATCCTGAGCTTCCTCATCCCGAGCCCGTCGAGGGACGAAGGATGAGGCCGGCGCATTCCTTGTTTGGCTCGGCATCGCCAATATTGATTGTCATTGCCGGGCTTGACCCGGCAATCCATCGCAGTTCCAGACTCAGAATAAGAATGTTCGCTATGAACCGCGTGTCGGCACGATGGATCGCCGGGTCTCCGCCCGGCGATGACGAGACAAAGAACGCCTCGCCACGCCGCGTCGCGCGCTGAAGCGCCGATTATGTTATCGTCGCGCGAGGGAATGCGCCTGCGAATCGGGGGAGACGCGCCATGCTCGAAAGCCTGATCGGAGAGGGCGTAGGCGCACTCATTCTTGCCGCGATCGCGGGCCTCGCCTGCGGCTTTCTCAACACGGCCGCGTCATCCGGCTCGGCCGTGTCGCTGCCGATCCTGATGCTGATCGGGCTCGATCCGATCACCGCGAACGCAACCAATCGCATTCCCGTGCTGATCGGCGGCATTTCGGCATCGGCAAGTTTTCATCGCCGCAAGGTGATGCCCTGGGGCCTCGCGCTCAAAGTGAGCGCGCCGGTGACGCTCGGTGCGATCGGCGGCGCATTGCTGGCGGAGTGGCTGCCGAGCCGCGACCTCGGTCTCGTCATCACCGGAGCGGTGCTGCTCGCATTGCTGCTGCTGTTCACCAAGGTGAAGAAGATCCTCGAGACCGCAACGTCCGACACGATCCGCTTCGGTACGCGCGAGATCCTGGTGTTTCTCGGCATCGGCGTATGGCTCGGTTTTATCGTGCTCGACGGCGCGACCTACATGCTGCTCGTTCTCGTGCTGCTGGTCGGCGCGGCTTTG
>JBBDWW010000468.1:0-1545 GCA_040902645.1 Dongiaceae bacterium
AGGCGAAGCGGATATCGAAGGCGCTGGCCAGCGCATTCTCGATCGCCTCGATCGAGGCGTCCGGAAAGCCCTTGTCGCGCAGCGCCTCGTGATCGATGCCGGGCGCGTCGGCGAGCGTGCCGTGGCCGACCGCATAGCGGATCATCGCCTCGATCTGATCTTCGGGATAGCCGAGCGTCTTCAGTGCCTGCGGCACCATGCGGTTGATGATCTTGAAATAGCCGCCGCCGGCCAGCTTCTTGAATTTAACCAGCGCGAAATCCGGTTCGATGCCGGTGGTGTCGCAATCCATCACGAGACCGATCGTGCCGGTCGGCGCGATCACGGTCGCCTGGGCATTGCGATAACCGTGCTTCTCGCCAAGTTCGAGCGCGCTGTCCCAGGCATCGGCCGCGGCTTGCACCAGCGCCTTGTCCGGGCAGCTGGCGCGGTCGAGCGGCACCGGCTTGATCGCGAGTTCCTCATAGCCGTTCTCATCGCCATGGGCGGCGCGGGTATGGTTGCGGATTACCCGCAGCATCGAATCGCGGTTCTTCTCGTAGCCCGGGAAGGTGCCGAGTTCGGCCGCCATCTCAGCCGACGTGGCGTAGGAGACGCCGGTCATGACCGCGGTGATCGCGCCCGTAATCGCGCGGCCCTGGTCGCTGTCATAGGAGAGGCCCATCGACATCAGCAGGCCGCCGATATTGGCGTAGCCGAGGCCGAGCGTGCGGTACTCGTAGGAGAGCTGCGCAATCTCCTTCGAGGGGAACTGCGCCATCAGGACCGAGATCTCGAGCACGATCGTCCACAGCCGCACCGAATGTTCGAACCCGCCGACGTCGAACGAGCCGTCGTCGCGCCGGAACGTCATCAGGTTCAGCGAGGCGAGATTGCAGGCTGTGTCGTCGAGAAACATATATTCCGAGCAGGGATTGGACGCGTTGATGCGGCCGCTCTCCGGGCAGGTGTGCCAGTCGTTGACGGTCGTATCGAACTGGATTCCCGGATCGGCGCAGGCCCAGGCGGCGTGGCCGATCTTTTCCCACAGATCGCGCGCCTTGACGGTCTTCGAGATCTTGCCGTCGGTGCGGCGGATCAGACTCCAGTCGCCATTGTCGAGCACGCGCTGGATGAATTCGTTGGTGACGCGCACCGAATTGTTCGAATTCTGGCCGGACACGGTCAGATAGGCGTCCGAATCCCAGTCGGTGTCGTAGGTGCGGAACTTGATCTCGCTGTAACCCTGTTCGGCGAACTGGATCACGCGGCGGATGTAATTGTCCGGGATCAGCACGGCACGGGCGGCTTTGACCGCCTTCTTCAGCGCAGGATTCGCTTTCGGATCGAAGCGGTCCTTGGCGTCCGAATCGTTCGCCGCCTGCATGATCGCGTTGAGATGTTTGCTGGCCAGGCGCGAGCCGGTGACCAGAGCGGCCACCTTCTGCTCCTCGACTACCTTCCAGTCGATATATTCCTCGATATCGGGATGATCGACGTCGACCACTACCATCTTGGCGGCGCGGCGCGGGGTGCCGCCCGACTTGATCGCGCCCGCCGCGCGAT
>JBBDWW010000469.1:0-10270 GCA_040902645.1 Dongiaceae bacterium
GATGGCCGACGAGGGCGAACTCGATCTCCGAAGCCTGAACGACGAAGACCTTGTTCAGCAGATGCAGGACGATCTCTATGACGGCCTCAAGGAAGAGGTCGAACAGGGCGTCAACATCCTGCTCGAGCGCGGCTGGACGCCCTACAGGGTCCTGACCGAGGCGCTGGTCGCCGGCATGAAGATCGTCGGCATCGATTTCCGCGACGGCATCCTGTTCGTGCCCGAAGTGCTGCTTGCCGCCAACGCGATGAAGGGCGGCATGTTCATCCTGCGGCCGCTGCTCGCGGAAACCGGCGCACCGAAGATCGGCAAGATGGTGATCGGTACCGTCAAGGGCGACATCCACGACATCGGCAAGAATCTCGTTGCGATGATGATGGAAGGCGCCGGCTTCGAGGTGATCAATATCGGCATCAACAATCCGGTCGAAAACTACCTGAAGGCGATCGAGGAGCATCAGCCCGACATCATCGGCATGTCGGCGCTGCTGACCACGACCATGCCGTACATGAAGGTCGTGATCGATGCGATGATCGAAAAGGGCATCCGCAACGACTATGTCGTTCTGGTCGGCGGCGCACCGCTCAACGAACAGTTCGCCGAATCGATTGGCGCCGACGCCTATTGCCGCGACGCGGCCGTTGCGGTCGAGACCGCCAAACAATTCATGGCCAAGCGCCAGGGTTCGGCGGCAGCACAGCAGGCAGCGCGCTGACGATCTGACGGTCGATCCGTAAGTCAATAAAAGGGCGGCCCGCGGGCCGCCCTTTTTCATGGGCGATCGACGCATGCGCCGGCAACGCTTGCGCCCGCCGCGTGCGTCCGCTGCGTGCGTCCGCTGCGACAATGTCGCGCGAATACCCCGTCATCGCCTGATTTCCGTCACCTGGATCGCGTTCACTCGCCTCGTCAATTCGAAAGGGGCAAATCAGTGCGACAGCGACCATTACGTCTTACGACCTGCCTGACAGGGGCGATCGCCGCGATTGCGATCGTCGCCCTGCTCATAACGGGCAAGCTCGACGCGACGCCCGACGGGAGCGGGCCCCATCGCGACCGCACTGTGATTGCGGCCGCACGATAGGGCGCCCGCTTCGGCGCGTGCCGGCCTCAGCCCGTCCGTACCGCGCGCGGCGTGACGCGGAACAGCTCGCGGAAACATTTCGAGAAATGCGAAGCGGAGACGAAGCCGCAGGCGAGCGCCACGTCGAGCACCGACATGTCGGTCTGCAACAGGAGCCGGCGCGCATGTTCAAGCCTGAGTTCGAGATAATGCCGGGTCGGGGTGCAGCCGAGATATCTGCGGAACAGCCGCTCCAGTTGCCGCGTGGAGAGACCGACCTCACGCGCCAGTTTCGCGCGCGTGACCGGTTCCTCGAGACTCTTTTCCATGCGCTGGATGACCGCGACGAGTTTGGGATGGCGCACGCCGAGCCGCGCCGGCAGGGCCATGCGCTGGCGGTCGTGCCGGTCGCGGATGCGATCGTGGATGAACTGTTCCGAGACTGCATTGGCGAGCGCCTGGCCGTGTTGCGTCGCGATCAAATGCAGCATCATGTCGAGCCCGGCAATGCCGCCCGAACAGGTGAAACGGTCGCGATCGATCTCGAAGATTTCGCCGGTCACCTCGAGCTCGGGAAACGCCTCGGCGAAGCCCGCGATGTTTTCCCAATGCACGGTGCAGCGATAACCGTCGAGCAGGCCCGCTTTCGCGAGAATGTAGGGACCGAGCGACGACGCGCCGATCTCGATGCCGTTGCGCGCCAGTCGGCGCAGCCAGGCGAACACCGCCTTGTTGTCGTATTCGTGCGCATCGAGCCCGGCCACGACCACCACCGCATCGAACGGGGGCGCATCGGCGATCGAGGCTTCCGGCATGACCGGCACACCGCTCGAGGACAGGACCGGCGCGCCATCGGCCGACACGAAATGCCAGGAGTAAAGCTCGCGGCCCGACATGCGGTTGGCGCTGCGCATCGAATCGATGAGTGCGGCAAACCCGACCAGGCTGAAGCGCGGGATCGCCAGAAAACCGATCCGTTCCGGCTGCGCGGCGGGGCGGCGAGCGAACATGCGGGACGAACCTCACAAGGGTAAGCCAGCTGGAAGGCGGGCGGCCCGGGCCAAGACAAAGACGCGGCGGCAGCATAATCTCTTGTCGCCATGGGAACAAAGAGGTCGCATAAGGACAGCCGGGCACCCGCCGGCCGGCGCGGGACCGGGGTGCCGATCCGGATCCTCGCCGGCGGGCGCTGGCGCGGCGCGGATCCGGCCCGGACGCTCTACGACGCGTATGTCGGGCGGCTCAACCGGCCGGTCGAACTGGTCGAAATCGATCCGCGCGTCGCCGATCCAAACGAGCGGATAGCGCGCGAGGGCCAGCGGATGCTCGAAGCCGCCGCGCTGCCGGCGGGCCGGATCCTGATCGCGCTCGACGAGCGCGGGCGCACGCTCGACAGCGCCGGTTTTGCCGACCGGCTGCGCAGCTGGCAGGACGCCGGCGTACCGGCTCTGATATTCGCGATCGGCGGTGCCGACGGGCTCGCGCCGCCGGTGCGCGCGGCGGCCGATCTCGTGTTGTCGTTCGGGACGATGACCTGGCCGCATCTCATGGTGCGCGCGATGCTTGCCGAGCAGCTCTATCGCGCGAGCGCGATCCTCTCAGGCCACCCCTATCATCGCGGCTGAAGCGACCGCCGCGCCGGCATCGCGCCCGGGGTTGCGCCCGGGGCTGCTATCGGGGCTGCTATCCGGCGCGTCGAGAAATTGCGGGCGGGACGCACCGACGAGTTCGGGCCGCCAGATATCCTGCGCTTCCAGCATGTAACGGATCTGGCAATAGATCATCAGGCAGTACAGCAGTTCGCGCCGCAGGTCGCCGCGCGCCATGGCAAGCGACCAGACGTGCCGGATCATCCGCCTTTCGTCCGGACCGCGGCGGGCCAGTTGCGTGTACAGCTTTCGCTCTGCCCGGTTCGGTTCGCGACGCCGGCCCGAAATATTCGGATTCGGCACCAACGCCACCATCGTCTCGATGCGATGGAGAAACGCCATCGGCTCGTACACCGCATGAAGCAGCCAGCGCGTGCCGGCGACAAGCTGATCGTAGGTCATGTTCTTCGGCATGATGTTCGTGCGCAGGAGGCCGCCGCCGCCGACGCGATCGTCGCCGATGAGCCGACCTTCTGTCGCCATGCGCGCACGCAGCGGTGTGGCGGCGGGTGCCACGAGAATGCTGATCATCGGCAGCGGCACGGGCAACCTCTGCACGAAGTTGTACTGGCGCTCGAAAATATCCAGCCCGTCATGGTCGAACCCGACAATCATGCCGGCCGTCACCACGATTCCGTGCCGCGCAAACTTGCCGATCTCCTCGACCAGGTCGATTTTCAGGTTCTGCCGTTTCTTGGTTTCGGCGAGGCTTTCCTCATTCGGGGTTTCGACGCCGATGAAGACGTTGCGCAAGCCCGCACGGACGCAGAGATCGAGAATGTCCTCGTCGCGCGAGATATCGATTGAAAGCTGCGTCGAGAAGGAAGCCCGTTCGGTCGGCGGCTTGCTCTCGTTCCATTTCACCAGCGCCGCGAGAAGTTCCCGTGCACGGCGGCGCACAACCGTCAGATTGTCGTCGGCAAGATAGATGTGCCGGTAACCCATATCGTGCAGAACATCGAGCTCCCGGATGACCTGATCGGGTTCCTTCCAGCGCTGTTTGCGGCCGAGATACTGGATCACGTCGCAGAATTCGCATTCGAACGGACAACCGCGCGAGGTCTGAATCTGCGCAACGATGGCCATATGCGTCGGATACAGGTCCCAGCGCGGCATCGGCGAGTTCCGAAGATCGGGTTTCGTGCCGACATACTCGGACTGGAATTTGCCCGATGCGATTTCGGCAAACATGCCGGCCGCGATATCCTCGATCTCGCCGCGCACCAGAATGTCGGCATGCGGGCGCATGTCGTCCGGATTGAGCGAGGCATAGGGACCGCCGATCATTACCAGCTTGCCGCGCGCCCGAAACTCGGCGGCGAGCTCGATCATGCGGTCGCGCTGCGAGACCTTGCCGGTGATGCCGACGATTTCGGCATCGGTTTCGAAATCGACCGGCTCGATTCGCTCGTCACAGAGTGCAACGCGCCAATCCGCCGGCAGCATGGCTGCGACCGTGGGCGTGGTCAGATCCGCGAGATTGACCATCCGAGACACGCCCCAGGCGCTCAGCACTTCCATGTTGTAGTAGCCCGGCGCGTTCTCGCGCGGGTTGATCAGGTAGATCGAGCGTCCCACCGCATAATCCCCAGTGCCGGCATCGTCGACCGGGGATGCAGACCGTCCCCCCAATCGCAAACCGGCACGGCAAGACTAGCACGCCCTGCCGGCAGCGCCGGAAGCCGATTCGGCCAGCGGCAATGCCCGTTTCGGCAAGGCCGGGCGCAGCGTTTGCCGCCGCCGGTCGAGCCCCTATATTGCCGCCATGCCCGACACCCCACCGCGCCCCGTCCTGCTCTGCGTCCTCGATGGCTGGGGCGTGGCACCGCCCTCCGAACATAATGCCATCGCGCTGGCCCGGACCCCGAACTGGGACCGGTTCATGGAAGAGGCGCCGCATGCGCTGATCGAGGCGTCGGAATCGCATGTCGGCCTGCCCGAAGGCCAGATGGGCAATTCCGAAGTCGGCCACATGAATCTCGGCGCCGGCCGCGTCGTGATGCAGGACCTGCCGCGGATCGATGCCGCCGTCGCCGACGGCACGCTCGATGCCAACCCGGTCCTGACCGATCTGATCGCGCGGGTCCGCGAGAGCGGCGGCGTCTGCCATCTGATGGGCCTGCTCTCGCCCGGTGGCGTCCATTCGCACGATACGCATATCCATGCCCTCGCCCGGCGGATCGACGCGGCCGGCGTGCCGGTTGCGATCCATGTTTTCCTCGACGGGCGCGATACGCCGCCGCAAAGCGCGATCGATTACATGCGCGCGCTTCAGGCCGCCATCGCGCCACTCGCCGGCGCACGGATCGCGAGCGTGACCGGCCGTTACTACGCGATGGATCGCGACAATCGCTGGGACCGGACGGAGCTGGCCTGGCGCGCGCTGGTGCTGGGCGAAGGCGCCCAGGCGGCCGATCCGATTGCCGCGATCGAGGAAGCCTATGCGCGCGGCGAAACCGACGAATTCGTATTGCCGACGGTGATCGACCGCTATCGCGGCATGCAGGACGGCGATGCGCTGGTCTCGGCGAATTTCCGCGCCGACCGCATGCGCCAAATCCTGATCGCGCTGCTCGAACCCGCCTTCGTCACGTTCCATCGCGCACGACGCCCGGCTTTCGTCGCGGCAACCGGGATGACGGCGTATTCGAGCGATCTGGACCGGCTGATGGCGACGATGTTTCCGACCGATGCACTTGCCGACACGCTGGGCGAGGTGGTCGCCCGCGCCGGCCTGAAACAATTGCGCGCCGCCGAGACCGAGAAATACGCGCATGTGACGTTCTTCCTGAATGGCGGCGAGGAACGCATGTTCGAAGGCGAGGACCGCATCCTCGTGCCGTCGCCGAAGGTCGCGACCTACGATCTCCAACCGGAGATGTCGGCGCCCGAGCTGACCGACCGGCTGGTCGAAGCGATCCGCAGCGGCAAATACGATCTGATCGTCGCCAATTATGCGAACACCGACATGGTCGGCCATAGCGGCGACCGCGCGGCGGCGATCCGCGCCGTCGAGGCGGTCGATGCCTGTCTCGGCCGACTTGCCGAGGCCATCGAAGAAGCCGGCGGCGCCATGCTGATCACCGCCGATCACGGCAATGCCGAGACGATGCGCGATCCGGCGAGCGATCAGCCGCATACCGCGCATACGACCAACCCCGTGCCGGTCGTGCTGGTGGCCCATCGCGCAGGCGACGCCAATGCCCGTCTGGCCAATACCCGTCTGGCCAATACCCGTCTGGCCAATACCCGTTTGGCCAATGCCCGTCTTTCCAACGGCCGGCTTGCCGATATCGCCCCGACATTGCTGGCGCTGATGGGCCTCGAACAGCCGGCCGCCATGACCGGACGTTCGCTGCTCCGCAACGAGGCGGCGTCGGCATCGCGCCGCGCCGCCGGGTGAACCGCCGCCTTCCCGTTTTCCTGTTGGGCCCGCTTGCGATCGCCCTGGCCCTCGCGATCGGTCCGTTGCTCGCGCCGGCGCCGGCGCGCAGGATCTGCCCCCGGTCGAATCGCCCACGCCCGAAACACCCACGCTCGAATCAATCGAGGAAACCATCGAGAGCGAACGCGACCGCGCAGCGTTGCTGGAGCGCGAGGCGCAGACCCTCGAGAGCGAACTCGCCGAACTGCGCCGGCAACTGATCGCCGCCGCCGCTGCAGCACAGGACCGCGAAGAAACGCTGAACGCGCTCGAGGCGACGATCGTCGAACTCGAGAGCGGCGCGCGCGCACTCGAGGATCGCCTCGCTGCGGACCGTGCCGGCCAGGCGGCGACGCTAGCGGCCCTGCAGCGGCTCGCGCTGACGCCGCCCGAGGCAAGCCTGTTCCAGCCGGGCGATCCGCTCGATCGCGCCCGCGCCGCAGCCCTGCTCGCGCGCATCCGACCGCTGCTCGCCGCGCGCGCCGAGGCGATGCGTGCCGATCTGGAGGCGCTGGCCGCATTGCGCAGCGAGATCGCGAATCGGCAATCCGCGATCGTTGCCGAAGCCGAGGCCCTGGCCGCGGAGAATCGCGAACTGGCGGCGCTGGTCGAGCAGATGGAAGGGATGCGCAGCGAGACCGAGAGCGAACGCCACGCCGCCGAAGCGCGGATCGAAACGCTGGCACTCGAAGCAGCCGATCTGCGCGACCTGATGGCGCGGCTGGCGATGCTGCCGCCGGAGAAGCCGCCGGAGAAGCCGCCGACCGACCCCACCCCGGATGCGACCGGCGACAGCGCCGCTCCGGCGGCAGTCGCTGCGGCCATCGCGACCGCCCCGCCGCCGGAACTGCGCGACTTTCCGACCGGCCCGGGCGGGCTCGTTCTGCCGGTCCGCGGCCGCCTTGCGCTCGGCTACGGCGCGGCAACCGGGACCGGCGAAGCCTCTCGCGGGATCGTGATCGAGGCACGGCCCGGCGCACAGGTCGTCGTCCCGTTCGACGGACGTGTGGTTTTCGCGGGCCCGTTCCGCGGCTATGGACTGATCTTGATCGTCGAACATAGCGACGGGTATCATTCGTTGCTGGCCGGCCTTGCGCGCGTCGACGCCAGCGTGGGCCAATGGGTTCTCGCGGGCGAGCCGGCGGGCGCGATGGATGCCGAAGCCGGCATCAGTCCGCAACTTTATGTCGAATTGCGTCGGTCAGGCCAACCCGTCGACCCGGCGCCTTGGCTTGGCGCAGTCATCGGCGGATGATCCGCCCCGACGATCCGACGGCCCGATCCGACGGCCCGATCCGACGGCCCGAAAAAACCATGATTCTGAGGTGATCCTTTGTCGATGAAGCGCTTCATTCGCCCGGCGGCCCTCGCCGCCTTCCTGCTGGTTTCGGCAAGCGCCGGAACGTTCGCGGCCTCCGACAGTTCCGAAACCTATCGGCAGCTCAGCCTGTTCGGCGACGTGTTCGAACGCGTCCGGGCAAGCTACGTCGAAGAAGTCTCCGACAAGGAACTGGTCGAGGCGGCAATCAACGGCATGCTGAGTTCGCTCGATCCGCATTCCAGCTATCTCAGCGCCGAGAGCTTCGACGACATGCAGGTGCAGACGCGCGGCGAGTTCGGCGGGCTCGGCATCGAGGTCACGCTGGAGAACGGTCTCGTTCGCGTGGTCTCGCCGATCGACGACACGCCGGCCTTCCGCGCCGGCATCCAGCCCGGCGACTACATCACCCATCTCGACGGCGAGCCGGTGCTCGGCATGACGCTCACCGATGCGGTCGATCGCATGCGCGGCAAGGTCGGGACCGAGATCACATTGTCGATCCTGCGCGGCGAGGCGGAACCCTTCGATGTCACGCTCGAGCGCGCGGTCATCGTCATCGAATCGGTGCGCGGCCGTCTCGAAGGCAATATCGGTTATGTGCGGGTCACGACCTTCAGCGAGAAAACCGACACCGAATTGCAGGCAACGATCGCCGAACTGACGGAAGACGCCGGCGGCCAGCTTGCCGGTTTCATTCTCGATCTGCGCAACAATCCGGGCGGGCTGCTCGATCAGGCGATCGCCATGTCTGACGATTTCCTCGACAAGGGCGAGATCGTTTCGACGCGCGGCCGCGACGAAGGCAACGCGCAGCGCTTCAATGCCGAAGCGGGCGACGTTCTCAACGGCGTGCCGATGATCGTGCTGATCAATGCCGGATCGGCCTCGGCGTCGGAAATCGTGGCCGGCGCGCTGCAGGATCATCGCCGCGCGATCCTTCTCGGCACCCGCACGTTCGGCAAGGGTTCGGTGCAGACCGTCATTCCGCTGCAGGGTCAGGGTGCGATCCGCCTGACCACGGCGCGCTATTACACGCCCTCGGGTCGTTCGATCCAGGCGCTCGGCATCGAGCCGGACATCATGGTCGAGCAGGCGATCGTCGAGATCGTCGAGGGCGGCGTCATTCGCAGCGAAGCCGATCTGCGCGGCGCGCTCCAGAACGAAACGATGGGCGTGACCGCGCCGGTCGAACCCGCGATCGAGGAGAGCGAAGAGATCGAGGAGCCCGCCGAGCCGGGCGATGCGGAGGCCGACGACGAGGCCGGGACGCCGGCGAGCGAGACGGCAGAGGAAACCGTCGAGCCGGTCGACTATCAGCTCACCCGCGCGCTCGACCTGCTGCGCGGTCTTGCCCTGCTGACCGGCCAGGCAACGGAATAACCGGCTTGCCGGCAGCGGCACGGTCGAGCGTCGCAATGTCGACCCGCCCGGGGCCGCTCCGCCTCTCCTTGCCGGTCGACGCGGCCGGAACGTGATGCGCGCCGGCACTGTCCTTGTCGGCATGCTGGTCGCCGCGATCGCGGCCCTGCTCGTATGGTTCGATGCGACCGGGCAGTTGCGGCCGTTCCTGTCGGCGTCACCCATGGTCGTGTTCGACCTTGCGCCAACGGCCGCCGATCCTGCGGACGCTGCGCAGCATGCATCGCTCGATGCACCCGCCATCGACCCGGCGCCAGCCGCCGCCGCAACGGAACCGGCAGCGGATGCCGAATCATCCGGCGACCCCGTCGCATCCGGGTCGGAGCCGGAACTCGAATCCGATGTCGAATCCGGGGCCGACACCGCTATCGAGGCGGCCGTTCCGGCACCCGAGGCGGCCACTGCAGACGACACAACTGAAGCAAACAGCGAGACAGAGTTTGCGGCTGCGGCGGAGGCGGCTGCCCCAGACGAGGCCGCAACGGACGAGGCGGCCAACGATACGACCGTCGAGGCGCCGATCGCGCTCGATCCAAGCGACGAAGCGGCCGTTTCTGCAAACAGCGCCACCGACGAGCCCGATATGGCAAGCGCGGCCGCCGTTACCGACGTTGCCGCCGCATCCGTCGGCGACGCGCCGGCACCGCCACCGGAGAAGCCGGCCGAACAAACCGCCGAAGCGGCCGAAAATGCCGCGACCGAAACGGTTGCGAGCGACGGCACCGCTTCCGATACCGCGTCGACCCGGACTGCTGCCCTGCCAGCCGTGCCGAGCGGCGCCGAATTGCCCTGGCGCCGCTATGCCGGCGACTTCCCGATCGCCGATCCGCGACCGCGCATCGCCATCGTTTTCACCTCGCTCGGGCTCAGCGATGCGGCGGGCGATGCCATCATCCTGCATATGCCCCCGGGCGTGACGCTCGCCTTCAGCCCCTATAGCCGCAAACTGACGGAGTGGATTGCGCGCGCGCGCGAGGATGGCCACGAAGCCCTGATCGAACTGCCGATGGAGCCGCTCAACTATCCCGACGACGATCCCGGGCCGCTGGCCCTGCTGAGCACGCTGCCGGTGCAGGACAACATCACGCGCATGGACGGAATTCTTGCGCGCGCGGACGGCGTCGTCGGCGTCGCCGCTCTCATGGGATCGCGGTTCACGACATCGTCCGAACTGATGCGCCCGCTTCTGACCGCGCTCGGCGAACGCGGCTATGTCTATGTCGACAACAACGCGGCGCCGTTCAGCGTGCTGCCGACACTGGCCGGCGAGATCGCGGTGCAGATCGCGATCAACAACCATTATATCGACCGCGAAGCCTCGCGCATCGCCATCGACGGGCGGCTGCAGCAGATCGAGCGGATCGCACGCAGCGAGGGCGCCGCGGTGGCGTTCG
>JBBDWW010000470.1:0-1532 GCA_040902645.1 Dongiaceae bacterium
AAGGAGACCTGGTTCGACGTTCTTGCGTGCTTGGACAGGCTCAGGATGAGGGTTGAATGGTAGTGCCCGCTCCCTACTCCGCCGCCTCTTTCCTCTCCGCCGCCTTCCCATACCCCCCGCCGCCCGGCGTTTCGATGACGAAGACGTCGCCCGGTGCCATCGCGGTTTCCGCCGTGGGGCCGAGTTCGTCGACGCGTCCGTCGGTGCGCTCGACCGAATTGCGGCCGACCTGGCCCGGCTCGCCGCCCGCCATGCCGTAAGGCGGCACGCGCCTATGGCCGGAGAGGATCGACGCGGTCATCTTTTCGAGGAAACGCAGACGCCGCACGGCACCGTCGCCGCCGCGATGCGCGCCCGCCCCGCCCGAGCCGCGCCTGATCGCGAAGCTTTCGAGCAGGATCGGGAAGCGCCATTCGAGCACTTCGGGATCGGTCAGGCGCGAGTTGGTCATGTGCGTGTGCACCGCATCGGTGCCGTCGAAATGGGGGCCGGCACCGGAGCCGCCGCAGATCGTCTCGTAATACTGATAGCGCGCGTTGCCGAAGGTGAGATTGTTCATCGTGCCCTGCGAGGCACCCATCACACCGAGCGCGCCGTAGAGCGCATCGGTGATGCATTGCGATGTCTCGACATTGCCGGCAACGACGGCGGCGGGATAAGCGGGCTTCAGCATCGAGCCCTCGGGGATGATGATCTCGAGCGGCTTGAGGCAGCCCTCGTTCATCGGAATGTCGTCGTCGACCAAAGTGCGGAAGACATAGAGCACGGCCGCGCGGCAGACGGCCGAGGGCGCGTTGAAATTGTTCGCAAGCTGGGCGCTGGTGCCGGTGAAATCGACTGTGGCCGAACGGTTCGCATGGTCGACCGAGACGGCGACCGCGATTTTTGCGCCGTCGTCCATCTCGTAGACGAACGATCCGTCGCGCATCGCGTCGAGCACGCGGCGCACCTGTTCCTCGGCATTGTCCTGGACATGGCCCATATAGGCGCGGACCACGTCGAGCCCGAACTGCGATACCATGCGGCGCAGCTCCTGCACGCCGCGCGCGTTGGCCGCGATCTGCGCGCCCATGTCGGCGACGTTCTGGTCGGGATTGCGCGCGGGATACCGGCCCGAGGCGAGCAGCGCGCGCAGCTCGGTTTCGCGGAAACGCCCCTGTTCGACCAGCACGAAATTGTCGATCAGCACGCCCTCTTCCTCGACGACGCGGCTGGTCGCCGGCATCGAGCCCGGCGTGGTGCCGCCGATATCGGCATGATGCCCGCGCGAGGCGACGTAGAAGAGGACGGGGTTTGGTTCGCTGTCGCTGCGAGAACCTTCGCTATCCCCCACCAGGGTGCGGTCGCTACCCCCCACCAACGTGCGGTCGCTACCCCCCACCCTATCCCTCCCCCGCAAGGGGGGAGGGGATTCCATTTCTCCCTCCCCCTTGAGGGGGGAGGGTTGGGGTGGGGGTGACGAAGGATCGTTGCAACGATCCTTCGAAAGGATTCGCGAAGCGTCAGTTTCCGCAAACACCGGCGTGGCGCCG
>JBBDWW010000471.1:0-1529 GCA_040902645.1 Dongiaceae bacterium
CCTTCCTGCCGTTCATCCTCAACGGCTCGATCACGACGCTGACCTCGCTCGATTTTCTCGGCTTCGGGCTGCCCGCCGGTTCGCCATCGCTTGGCGAGATGCTGGCGCAGGGCAAGAACAACATCCAGGCGCCGTGGCTGGGACTCACCGGCTTCTTTTCGATTTCCATCATGCTGTCGCTGCTCATCTTGATCGGCGATGCCGTGCGCGACGCATTCGACCCGAGGAAGACGTTCACATAGAATGGCCGAAACCTGAGGATCGCCCCATGAACAGGATCGTCCGCGAGCACTACCCGGCCTCGAAACTGCCGACCGACCTCCGCGAGGGGCTCGACCCAGGTAGCATCGTGACGGTCACCGTCGTCGCCGAGGAGAAGCCGCCGGAAAAGCCGCCGACCCTTGAAGAGATCTGGGCCCGACGTCGTCCGCCATACCTGACGGCGGAGCAGATCGATGAGGATATCCGCGAGGGTCGAAAGGACCGGGATGAGTGAGGGCTGGAAAGCCTACCTCGACGCAAACGTCTTCATCGACGCGATCGAAGGTGGGGAAGAAGTGGCATCGCCGGCACGACGACTGCTGGATGCCGGTAGGTCAACAACCGGGTTGCTGGTGACCAGCGAGTTGACATTGGCCGAGGTGCTAGGACCGGGCCGTCATCGTTCCATGTCAGAGGATGTCAAACTGACCTACCTCGATCTCATAATTTCGAGCGGGATTGTCGAGCTGAACCCTGTAAGTCGCGCGATCCTGATGGAGACGGCACGGCTCCGCCGGCTGACGCGACTCAAATTGATAGACGCTATCCATTTCGCCACGGCGGTCAGAGCGAACTGCCGCTTCTTGGTGTCGCGCGATCGGGACTTCAGTGCGTCTCCAGACGGCATAGAAACTGTGACCGCGCAAGCAGATGCGCTACGCGATGCAATCGAGCGATTGACATGAACCTGATCCGCCTGACGATCGCGACACTCCTGATGTTCGCCGCGACCGTCTCCCTCGCCGAAGACCGGGAGACCGGCGGCGACCCGGCGGCCAGCGTCTGGGGGCTGGATCCGGAGGCAACATCGGCTGTGCTTGCCCGCGACGGCTGGCGTTTCCTGTCGATGTCGACCATGTCGTGGCCGGACGGGCGCCAGGCGGTGGTGACGATGTGGAACTCCGATCTCGGCGATTTCGCCCGCTGCTTCGACTACTTCGACGCGGCGATGACCCAGATCGGCGGCAAGTGCGAGCGGTCGGGGACGGGGATATAGACCTTGGGCGACCCCCTTCTCCAGGTTCGCAATCTCGGCGTCACCTTCCGCCAGGGCGGCAACGTCACCGTCGCGGTCGAGGGCGCCAGCTTCGACATCGACAAGGGCGAGACGGTGGCGCTGGTCGGCGAGTCGGGTTCCGGCAAGTCGGTGACCGCGCTGTCGGTGATGCGCCTCCTGCCCTACCCGGCGGCCGAACACCCGACCGGCGAAATCCTGTTCAAGGGCAAGGACCTTCTGAAAGCGAGCGACAAGGACCTCCGCCACGTCC
>JBBDWW010000472.1:0-10184 GCA_040902645.1 Dongiaceae bacterium
CGGCATCCTGCTGGTATTCGACGAGGTGATCTGCGGTTTCGGGCGCACCGGCAAGGCGTTCGCGGCGCAGAGCTTCGGCGTCACGCCCGACATGATCACGATGGCGAAGGCGATTACCAACGGCGCACAGCCGATGGGGGCGGTCGCCTGTTCCGACAAGATCTACATGACGATCGTCAACAACGCGCCGGAACATGCCGTCGAACTGTTCCACGGCTATACCTATTCGGCGCATCCGGCCGCCTGCGCCGCCGGCCTTGCGGCACTCGATATCTACGAGAAGGAGGGCCTGTTCGATCGCGCGGCGAAGATGTCGGATTATTTCCTCGATGCGATCTGGTCGCTCAGGGATCTGCCGGTCGTCACCGATATTCGCGGCTACGGCATGCTCGCCGGCATCGACGTCGCGATGGACGAGAAGCCGGGTGCGCGCGGGTACGATGCGACCAAGAAACTGTTCGCGAACGGGCTGCACATCAAGTTCACCGGCGATGCCGGGATCATCGCGCCGCCGCTGGTCGCCGACAGATCGCATATCGACCAGATCGTGGATATTCTGCGAAAGACGTTGAGCGCGTATTGAGGCGGGGCATTTCGCAACACTACTCTAACAAAAACCCTCCCCCCTTGCGGGGGAGGGATAGGGTGGGGGGTGTTGCAGGCGCCGTTCACGGAGATTGTAGACTCCGTAGAAACCCCTCCCCCTACCCCCTCCCGCAAGGGGAGGGGGAAGAACCGATAGCATTGGTCGGGATTTTACATGTGTCACTCCGCACATTCCCCTTCTCGGCGCTGCGATGTTTGCCTATCGTCAGCACTCAACATTTCCGGGGGATTTCAAACTCATGCCAACGAATGAACTGACCGTCCTCAAGGCGCGTTTCGGCACGGCGCTGAAACTCGCGAAAGGCCAGTCGATCGAGATCGTCAACACGCACGGCCACCAGATCGTCGATTTCTGGGCGCTCAATGCGAAGGATTTCAATGAAACGGCCTCGATGCCGCATTCGCGCAACAACTGGTATCGCATGATCCCGCGCAAAGGCGACCAGCTCGTCACTAACCGGCGCAATCCGATCATGACCATGACGGATGACACATCGCCCGGCGTGCACGACACGCTGATTCCCTGCTGCGATCACACGCGCAACAAGCAACTCGGCCTCAAGGACGATCACCGGTCCTGCGCCGGCAATTTCACCGAGGCGATGACCGCGCTCGGTCTGCCGGTACCCGATCCGATGCCGATGCCGCTCAATCTGTTCATGAACGTCCCGGCACTTGCGAACGGCACGCTCGGCATCGCCTGGCCGGTTTCCAAACCGGGCGACAGGGTCGTTCTGCGCGCGGAGATGGACGTGGTCGTCGTCATGTCGGCCTGTCCGCACGATCTCTATCATTTCAACGGGCCGGACTGCACGCCGCACGACGTCGCCTGGCGCATCGTCTGACACTCGCACAGCACCCGGGAACAGGGCCGGAAACATCCATATGCCGACCGTCGCCGCTGCCCGGATGCCGACGATCTTCGTGCCGCACGGCGCCGGCCCGTGTTTCTTCATGGACTGGAACCCGCCCGGTATCTGGGAGCCGATGGCGGCGTTCCTCGGCGGCATCAGCGCAACGCTGCCGGCGCGGCCGCGGGTAATCCTGCTCGTATCGGCACACTGGCTCGAGCGGGATTTCGCTGTCACCGCCGGTGCCGCACCGGCGCTGATCTACGACTATTCCGGTTTCCCGCCGCACACCTACGAAATCCGCTACGATGCGCCCGGCAATCCGGACCTTGCTGCGCGCATCGTATCGCTGCTCGGCGATGCCGGCCTTGCCGCGCACGGGGATCCGCAGCGCGGCTTCGATCACGGCATGTTCGTTCCGCTGAAACTGATGTTCCCCGAGGCCGATGTTCCGGTGGTGCAGCTCTCGCTGCGCCGCGATCTCGATCCGGCGGCGCATCTCGATGCCGCCGCCGCGCTCGCCCCCTTGCGCGACGATGGCGTGCTGATCGTCGGCAGCGGCATGAGTTTCCATAATATGCGCGGCTACGGCGATCCGCGCTTCGGGCCGATTTCGGACGAGTTCGATCGCTGGCTGACCGAAGCGGTCGAAAGCGCGCCGGCCGAACGCCGTTCAGCGTTGCTCGAATGGGAGAATGCCCCGGCGGCGCGGCTCTCGCATCCGCCGCGCGCGGAAGAACATCTGCTGCCCTTGTTCGTCACGGCCGGGGCGGCGCAAGGTGATCGGGGTGCGCGCGTCTTTTCGGATCGCGTTATGGAGACGACGCTCTCGGCCTATCGCTTCGGCTGAGCGCGATATCATGGCGCCCGATCCTTCCATTGTGGCCACTCTTTTCGAGGCGGCGCGGATTCAATTCGAGTCCGGCAACGTCGCGCAATCGGAACAGGCGATCGTCGCCCTGCTCGCGGAAAATCCCAACCACTTTCACGGCCTGCAGATGCTGGCGCAGTTGCGCGAGGTACAAGGCCGGCACAAGGAGGCCGTCGCACTCTGGGAACATGCGCTCAAGATCAATCCCCGCCATGCCTTTCCCTGGACGCGCCGTGCCATCCTCCTGCTGCGCGACAACTGGGGTATCGCGCCGGCGGCGCGTCGCGGACAGCCGGATCAGCCCGGCATCTCGGTCGCCAGGGTTGGTGTCGCGGGCCGCTTCGGCAATCAAATCCTGCAATATGGTGTCGGTCGGTTGATTGCCGAACGTCACGCGCTGGCGTTCGAGGCGCCGGACTGGATCGGACGCGATCTGTTTCTGTTCGACGATCCGTTGTTGTCCCAGCCGGCGCGGCCGTCGATCGAGAACGGCGAACAAGCCGCGATGCGGGCGCTGATCGATCCTCCGTTAGCCGAGGCGTCGCCAAAGGCGATGCTCAACGGCGATCTGTTTGGCTTCTTCCAGGGCCCGACCGGGCAATGGGCCGCGCAGCGCGACAATTTCCGCAGGCTGTTCGCATTCGGCGGCAGGGCTGCGACCGCTGTGGACTTCGCGTGGAACCAACTCGCCGGCAAAGGCAATCCTGTAGTCGCGATCCATATCCGGCGGGGCGATTTCGGCACGAAGCGGTTCTGGATTGCGCCGACAGAATGGTACATAGCCTGGCTGGCCCAGGTCTGGCCGCAACTGCCGGGGGCCGTGCTTTATGTTGCAACCGACGACACAGCGGTGATTGCGGATTTCAAGCAGTTCGATCCGGTCGCGTCCGGCAACATCGCCGATCCTTTGCCGGGCGCCGAGTTTCTTATCGATTTTGCGATGCTGATGCGCAGCCCCGTTCTCGGCATCTCGAATTCAAGCTTCTCTTTTGTCGCTGCGATGCTGAATACGAACCTCGCGATCGGCTTCCGGCCCGACCGAAAACGGAGCTGCATGATACCGTTCGACCCCTGGAACGCGCCGGTGTTGCTGCCGTGAGCGAGGCCCTCGACGTCGCGCTCGGCGGTCATACGCCCTGGCTGATCGCCTTCGGCTGCCTCGTGGTGTTTCTCGCAGCGATCGTCCGCGGCTTTTCCGGATTCGGCTTCTCGCTGCTGGCGATCACTGCGATATCGCTGGCGATGCCGCCGGCCGCGATCATTCCCGCGATCTTCATGCTCGAGATCGCGGCCAGCCTGCATCTCCTGCCCGCCGTGTGGAAGCACGTGCACTGGCGCTCGCTGATCGGGCTGATCGTCGGCTGCGCGATCGCAACGCCGCTCGGCGTCTGGGCGCTCGCCTCGGTGCCGGCGACACCGATGAAGATCGCACTCGCGGTCTTCGTCATTGTCGCGGCTTTTGCCTTCGTGCGCGGCTGGCGGCTCGAGAAAATGCCCTCCGGGCGCGCCACGCTGGCGACCGGGCTCGCCACCGGGCTTGCCAATGGCGGCTTCGGCATGGCGGGACCGCCGGTCGTGCTGTTCTATTTCGGATCGCCGGCCGGGGCGCATGCCGGCCGCGCCTCAATCATCGCGTTCTTCGTCGCGACCGACATGATGGGGCTCGGCTATATGGCGCCCGCCGGGCTCATCACCTGGGACAGTATGCGACTTGCGCTCTGGTTCGTGATCCCGCTGCTGATCGGCGTGACGCTCGGCGCGCGCGGCTTCATCCATATGGACGAAGCAAAGTTCCGGCTCTGGGTGCTGCGCATCCTGATTGTGCTCGGCGCCCTTACGCTCGGTCAGGGTCTCTGGGAGATGATTTCGTCCTGAACGCCATGCCTCATCCTGAGCCTTCCGAGCTTGTCGTGGGGCAAAGGATGAGGATGGATCATGCAAGAGCAAACGGGCGGGCTGCTTTCTGCGCAACCCGCCCGCTGCATTCGTAACGGTAACGGACCCGATCAGCCCTCGATGACCGTGCCGCCGGCGCCGGTGCAGGCGTCCGCACTCTCGGACGAAATCCAGCCCTGGCCCTGACACGCATTCTGGCCCTTGCATGCGTTGGTGGCCGAGGCGCACTCGCTGTGGCCCTTGCAGCTGTTGATGCCGGCGCATTTCACGCCTTCGGCAGCCGCCGGGCTCGGGGCCAAGGTCATGGCGCCGGCCGCAAACATCGTGGCGGCGGCGGCGGCGAGCAGGAAACCGGTCGTCTTGCGCATTGCAGTCATGGTGAAGCTCCCTTGGAGAAAGTTGATTGCAGTATTTCCAAGGTTCGCCCGGCCGATGCGAAGGTTACGGGGAAATTTGCGGGGCCGGCCTAGGCCGTGCGGCCGGCCGTTTCCCGTGCCGCGCCCCGGACGAAGAATTTCGGCGCGAACAGGCGCGCGAGCCCCAGCACCAGGGCGGCCATCGCCAGGTTCGACATCACCACCAGGGCCGTCGCGTCGAGATCCTGGTTCAGGACCAGCAGGGCAGCACAGGTGAGGGCGGCCACCGCGAGCGCGCCGGTGACGGCGACCGACAGCGGCCGCAGCGGCGCTGCATAACGGAGCATGACGAGCAAGGCGATCTGCAACGGCAGGCCGGTCACCAGCAGCGTAATGAAACATTTCGCGGTTGCGCCGGGCATGATCCCGCCGTCCGGGGTCGCGGCGACCCAGTCGGTCAGGCATTGTTGACCGAGCGTCGTCATCCAGAGGATCAGGGTCGGCACCGGCAGCAGGAGCCAAAAGCGCGAGCGGTCCGGCAGGCTGACGAGGAAGGCGGCAATCGCGGCCAGGATACCGGTTGCCAGCGCAGCGCCAACGGCGACAAGAAAGCCCGCCTGCGCGATCTTTTCGGCGAGATCGGATCGCACGCCATGACCGATCGCGACCAGGCCGACGACGATCGCCGCCAGCGCGAGCCACATCGCGCAGCGCAGCACCGGCCGGCGCAGCCGCCGGACCGGGGGCAGATCCCTGACCAGGGAATCGATCAGCTGCGGCGTGGTGATCACGGTTCTTCGCTCCTGTTCGGCAGCAGTTTTCTCAGGGTCTTGATGCCGCGATGCACCGAAACCTTCAGCGCGGCAATCGACATTCCGCTCGCTTCAGCCGCTTCCTTCAGCGACATTTCCTGCAGTTTCAGGAGCGTGATGGCCTCACGCTGTCGCGGTGGCAGGCCGGCTACCGCCATCTGCAGCGCGTGCCGCTCCAGATTATCTGCGTAAAGGTTCGCTTCGGGTGCCGAAAAGGTTTCATGCCTTTCTTCGAGCATCGTCTCGCGGGCGCGGCGGCGGCCCTGGCGGCGCAGCCGGTCGACCAGGCGCCGCTGCGCGATCGCGACCAGCCACGGCCCGAACGGCCGCGCCGGATCGTAGGTGTGCCGGATGGCGTGCACCGTCAGAAGGATGTCCTGGACCGCATCCTCGATATCGCTCGGATCGCGATGACGGCGCGAGGCGATCGAGCGGAGATAGGGCGTCATCGCCTCGAGCAGGCTTCGATAGGCCCGGTCGTCGCCATTTTGGGCCTGCGCCATGAGAAGCGACCAGTCGAGTTCGTAGCGTTGCTTCCGCGCGACCGCTTCGCCGCTGCCGCGCGCGTCGACGGCCACGCTGACCGCCACATGCGACTTGACGACGGTTGCGGACGGCGCAGCCCGGCTGCGCGGGTCGGAGGACATGCGATACGCCTTTGGCCCTGAACCGGCAGGCAAACGAGGAGCCGGCGACAGGAGTCTAGAGCGCGCCGTGCGCCATGCAATCGATTTCGCCTATGGAAGGGTGGGACAAAGCAGGAGGATGGCCCCGCTGGATTCGCGCCTCGCGGTGCAAAACGCGCCGTAACCTTTCCGTGGACCGCGACGAACCTCCCGATACAGTCCGCGATCCGGAGCCCTGCGCCGGGGAACGGGCACGCCGCACCCGTGCCCGCGCCGGCCGGTCGCGCGGCTCCATTGCAGCAACGAAAAGGACTTTTGCATGACATCGAAAACGCTCATCGCCACGGCGATCGCCGCCGCTCTGGCACTGCCGTTCATCGCTGGTACAACCGAAGCGGTCGCAGCGGGCGAGAACGAGAAATGTTACGGCGTCGCTGCCGCAGGCAAGAACGATTGCCAGACCGCAACCTCGTCCTGCGCCGGCACCGCGACGCAGGATCGCCAGGAGGACGCGTGGATTTTCGTTCCGGCCGGCACCTGCGAAAAGATCGCGGGCGGCATGGTGAAGGAATCGTAAAGCGGGCTAAGGCAGAGTGGATGCCCGGGTCACGCCCGGGCATGACGATCGGGCGGTGACGACCCGCATCGCAACGAATGCCGGGCGACAGACAGGGGGACACCGACCATGACCATCCCGCACAGCCGCCTCTCGCCGGCTGCGGTTAGCCAGGGCCTGCCGCACCGCGCGATCGCGCTCGCCGAGCGGATTCCGCTCTCGTTGCCGCTGCTGCTGGCACGCATCGGCATCGCCGCCGTGTTCTTCCGGTCCGGTCTGACCAAACTCGACAGCTGGCCGACCACCGTCATGCTGTTCGAGGAGGAGTACGACGTGCCGATTCTGCCGGCAGAAATGGCAGCGCAGGCCGCCACATTGTTCGAACTCGCCTGTCCGGTGCTGCTCGTCGCCGGACTCGCCACGCGGCTCGCGGCGCTGCCGCTACTCGCGATGACGATCGTCATTCAGCTTTTCGTCTATCCGACAAGCTGGATCGATCACACGATGTGGGCTTCGCTGCTCGTCCTGCTGATTGCCCGCGGCCCGGGCATGGTCTCAATCGACTGGCTGATCGCACGACAGTTCATGCACCGCGCATGAGTATGGGGCTGATGCATGGGGGCGGTGCGGTAGGCGTCTTGAAAGCGTCCGGCCCGGCGGACGCGCAACCGGTCGCCTGACCTTTGGCGCAGCGCGTCGGCGGTCAGGACAAGGACGCGGCGGCGGCGCAGCAACTACTCGCACCGAACTTCATTGGCGTCATTGTCAGCCGGTTATGCCGGGCGCATTTCACGGCCGCGGCGCACACAACGCGCGGCGCGGAGCCGGTCGATTGGCCGCCGGTGACAGCGTCGGGAACGGACAGCCACTCGCGTCGGTCCGCAATGCATTCGAAAATTACCATCTGAAATACTCGCGCAGTTTGTCCTTCCAGTTGCCGAAGGCCTTCTGCGTTTTTCCTTCGGCCTTCAGGACGGCACCGTTCGCCTGCATCACGGGGTCGTTCGTGACTTTGCCGGCGGTTTCTCGAACGCTGCCGGCGGCCTGTTTCAGCGATCCCTCGATCCGGTTCTTATCCATGATGGCGTCTTCCCGTTCTGAAGCCAGGGTCGATGCGATTACGCGATCGGCGCGGAATTCAGCGTGCGGCTTCGGCGCTGTTGCTGATCGCGCGGCCGGCCGAGGAAATGTCTTTTCCCGCACCCGCCGTGATGTTGCATTGATTATTGGCGGGAGCGGTGCCGGCATAAGAAAGCGGCAATATCCGGCTCACTACATATAGGTATAGGAGGCGTTCTTTACAATTATGTATTCGAATTCAGGGAAATAACGGCTGTTTTGCTATAATAAACGAGCGAAATGCAATTTTACCGACAGTATTAATGAGCTTAGATACTTGTGTCTCGCGACCGCAGCGATTGCTTTGCTCCCCGGACGAGCAGCAGCACGATCAAGCCGATCAGAATGATGGCGATGCCGGCGGGCAGGTACCCCCAATCGATATCGTGGGGCCAAATTGGCAGCGCACCGGCGACCAGTAGCGCCAGCATAACGATCAGCAATAGATGCATCAAAATCTCCAATTCCGGTGTATCGCCGCAAATGCGAGGGCTGTGTGAATGTCTGTGCGCCATCGGCCCGGCATCGCGGCCCGGCATCGTGGATGTGCCCTCTGGCAGCGTGGCGGATGCCGACAGGTCGGTCGCGGACAAGACGCCTCTGTCGTTAGCGGGCGGTTTCCGCCGCTGCGACTGGACTTTCGCTCTCCGCCCAGGATGCGATCTCCGGGCATTGCTCGGCCATCTGCTCGATATGCCGCTGAACCGCAAAAATCGAATCGTTGTCGCAGGCAATGGCGACCGTCTGGCCGCGGTCCGTGACGACATGCAGTTCCACGTAACGCCCGTCCAGATCGGCGACGAGCTGCATGGCGACGGCATGGATCCGGATTCGCCGGTTCGACATATTGATCGGCATGTCGGCAAGTTTTTCGTTGGTCATGAGAAAATTCTCCCTCGAACGGCCCGTTCTTTGCTTACGTGGCGAAAAGCCGTTATGTGCGCAGTTTCGGATCGACGATGCCGAACTTGATCGCCACACTCAGCAGCGCATCGCCATGCCACTCGCTGAGGCGGTTCAGGCGTTCGGCGAGATCTTCCAGCGTTGCGGCTCCCGACAATTCGAAAACGGCGGTGCTGTTGTCGAATACGGCGACCACACGGCTCGCCTGTGGATGATCGACATGAAGCTGTTGCATGATTATCCCTCCTTGACGTATCGCCTCCCAGCTCGATTCCGATGCAACCATTGCCATGGAGTCAGGAATTGCCTGGTAGGAATAGAGTCGTAGTCGATCGTCACGCGGTCGGGAGTCCCGCATTGCACAGGAGGGATCGATTTTGGTTGCGGATTCTTTGGGATTTCGGGAGAATTTTACCAAGAGCAAAAAAAACCCGCCCGCCGCCGGGCGGGGATCGTTGTCGCTCCGATTCGATCGGGCGATGGCGGCGACCGGCCCGAACCGGCTAGTCGTGCACGATCACGTTGAGCAGCGAGGAATGGACCTTGAGGCTTCCGTTATATTCGATGAAGCCGAGCTTGCGGAACTTGTTCATGAAGAAATTGATCCGCGATCGCGTCGTGCCGACGCGTGCCGCCAGCAGTTCCTGATTGATCTGCGGAATGACCGGCTCGAATTTACCGTCCTTGCCGAAATTGGCGAGCAGCAGAAGAACCCGCGCCAGCCGCTTCTCGCTGGAATTGAACAGATGGTCGACCAGATCGGCTTCGATCTGCACGTTGTGCGACAGCAGGAAGGCCATGAAAAGCTGTGAGAACTCTGGATTCTTCGCCAATTCGCGGGTCATCGCCGCCTTCTCGACCCGGACGACGGTGCACTCGCCCATCGCGCTGGCGGTCGCCAGATGCAAAGGCTGGCCGACCAGGCATCCCTCGCCGAAAAACTCGCCGGCCTCGAGCATGGCGATGACGCCTTCCCTGCCCTGTTCCGATACAACGGTGATCTGGACCTTGCCCTTCTCGATGTAGAAGACGGCATCCGCCGCATCGCCCTGCCGGAAGATCGGCTGGCCGCGCTTGTATTTTGCGACGGTCCGGCCGGCGCCAACCGAGGAGAGATACGGCTCCGGATCGAACATCCTGATTTTCGTTTTTGCCGTCGTTCCGCCTATCGCTGCCATGATCGTCCTCCATCTTACGGAGCGCCCAGCGAATATCATGCAGTATTTACAGAGGTCAAGTGCGGCAATTTGCACCGGTCGAAAATGTGATTGGGGCGGTTTGCCCGGTCGGGGCTACTGGGCAGCGTCGGCGGAGCGGGCGCTCCCGCTGCGCGCCGCCTCGAACATGTAGTCCCGGGTCAGCGGCACGGTTTCGAGTCTTTTTGCGAGCTGCATCTGTAAAACCATCAGGCCGCCGTGCCGGAATCCCATCTCGCAGGAAGCCAGATAGAGCTCCCACATCCGGCAGAAGCGTTCATCGTAGAGCGCAGCAATCCGGTGGCGGTTCGCCTGAAAGCGAAGGCGCCAATGTCGTAGCGTCTCGGCATAGTGCAGGCGCAGAACCTCGATATCGGTCACGAACAATCCGG
>JBBDWW010000473.1:0-3100 GCA_040902645.1 Dongiaceae bacterium
CAAGCCCGATCAGCGCGACTCGCGAAAATAGTGGCTTGTCGTTCATCGCTGGCCGCTCTTGAGGCCCGCCAGCGCCTCGACGACGGCTTCCATATCCTCGCCCGTGCCGATGGTGATGCGCAGGCAATCCGGCAATCCGTACGATGCCATGCGCCGCGGAATGACGCCGCGCGCATTCAGATGGCGGACCGCCTCGTCGACATCGGGAAAGCGGACCAGTAGGAAATTGCCGCCGCTCGGCCAGGCCTCGAAACCGAGCGCGGTGAGTTTCTCGAGAAACCACTGCCGCCATTTCGCATTATGTGTCCGCGAATGCTCGACATGCGCTATATCGGCGAGCGCCGCCTCCGCCGCGGCCAGCGCCGGCGCCGACACGTTGAAGGGTCCGCGCACGCGATGAAGGATGTCGGCGATCGCCGGCGCGCAATAGGCCCAGCCGATCCGCAGCGATGCGAGCCCGTGGATCTTCGAGAAGGTGCGCGTCATCACGACATTCTCGTGGCTCTCGACCAGCTTGATGCCAGGCTCGTAATCCGGCTCGACCATGTATTCGGCATAGGCCGCGTCGATCACCAGCAGCACGTTCTCCGGCAGATGGCGGCGCAGGCGCGCGATCTCGCCGGCCGGCAACCAGGTGCCGGTCGGATTGTTCGGATTGGCGATAAATACAATCTTCGTGCGCGGCGTTACATGGGCGAGCAGCGCATCGATATCCGCATGCATGTCGCGCTCGGGTGCCGCGACTGGCACAGCACCAACCGTGCGGGCCGAGATCGCATACATGAGAAAACCGTGGCGGCTGTACAGCACTTCGTCGCCGACGCCGGCAAAGGCCCGCACCAGAAGCCCGATCAGCTCGTCCGAGCCCGCGCCGCAGACGATGCGCGCCGGATCGATCTTGTAGGCAGCACCCAGCGCACGACGCAGCGCCGCAGCACCCCCGTCGGGATATCGATGCAACTCCGATGCCAGGTCGCGATAGGCCGCCATGGCTTTCTCGCTTGGTCCGAGCGGGTTCTCGTTCGAGGCAAGACGGATCACGCGGTTGACGCCGGGCAGCGAATGCTCGCCGCCGACATAGGCCGCAACGTCGAGAATACCGGGGCGCGGAACCGGTTTCATTGCGCGGCCTCCTGATCGGCGTTGGCCGCGTCGAGATCGTCCAGTGTCAGCGGAACCGCATAGCCGCCGATCGGCACGATATGGAGCGCGCGGCTGCCAAGGCCCTTGCGCAGCGCAGCAACGCGTTTGTCGTCCGGCTCGATGAAACCGGCGACATCGATCAGATGCAGCCAGCGCCCGTCGCCCGGAACATGGCCGAGATGAAGGAACGTCGCATTGAAACCCGCCGCTTCGCATTGCCGGCGCAGCGCGGCGCGACTTACTTCTTCGCCGAGTTCGAAAACGACCAGGCTGCGATCGGCGCCGCTTTTCTCGAGCGGCGCGCGGCCCACCACGAGCGCTTCCTGCATCGACCCGGTCAGCGCGCCCGGTACAAACGGCAACCGCGCGATGACGCGCGGCAGATCGGCATCGCTCGCGAGCAGCATCGGCCACCAGGGCTGCGTGTCGTCCTGTTGCGGCAGCGGCAGCACACCGATTGCCGCCCGCCCTTCGCCGACTTCGCGCAGCACCTGCATCGAGGTCTCGTGCGAACGGATCGCCGTCAGGCTGCCGAAATGATCGCGCGCCACTTCGCGGCAGGCGCCGTCATCGGGACCGGCCTGCACCGCGACGGCGAAACCGCCCTGCAGCCGCAGAAACGCCGTCATCATTTCGCGCCAGATACGCACCAGGGCGGCCTTCGGCAGGGGCCCGCGATGGCGCGCCGCAAGACGGCGGAGCACCTGGGCCTCGCGGCCCGGTCGCCATGCGGCACCGCCATTGCGGGCGGCACCCTTGACCGTACCGATACGCCGGCCGATCGCGGCCCGCTCGATCAACAGGTCGTGCAGCGCATCGTCGATCGTGTCGATCCGGCGGCGCAAATCGTCCAGACTTTC
Source organism: Dongiaceae bacterium (assembly GCA_040902645.1). GTDB lineage: Bacteria > Pseudomonadota > Alphaproteobacteria > Dongiales > Dongiaceae > JAWXBK01. The sequence goes on from JBBDWW010000473.1 coordinate 2,004, forward strand.
CGACTTCTTGGCCATGCAAAGGGGCTCGAAAATGGGCTCGGATCGCGGCCCATGTGATAGTCGCTCGGGCCTGCAAAGGCAAAGAAAACATTGACACTCCGCGGGGCCCGCCCCTAGCTATCGCGCACCCAATAAGGCCAGACGGGACATAGCAAAAACGTGGCAGACAGCCCGCTCTTGAAGCCGGTCGCACGGATCCGGCCGGAGGACCTTCAGCCGCGAATTGTCCTCGGCGAGGACAAGCCGCTGCCGCTCGACTGCGGCCTGACGATGGCCCCCTTTTCCGTCGCCTATCAGACCTATGGCAGCCTGAATGCCGAGCGCAGCAATGCAATCCTCGCCTGCCATGCTCTGACCGGCGACCAGTATCTCCTCGGCAGCCATCCGGTCACCGGCAAGACCGGCTGGTGGGACATGATGGTCGGCCCGGGCAAGCCGCTCGACACCGACCGGTTTTTCATCATCTGCCCGAACGTGCTGGGCGGCTGCATGGGCTCGACCGGCCCGCGCGATATCGATCCCGCGACCGGCGAACCCTGGGGCCTTTCTTTTCCAGTCATCACCATTGCCGACATGGTGCGGGCGCAGGCGCGGCTGCTCGATCATCTCGGCATCGACAAACTGTTCTGCGTCATCGGCGGTTCGATGGGCGGCATGCAGGTGTTGCAATGGGCGGCGGCCTATCCGGAGCGCGTATTCTCGGCCGTGCCGATCGCCTGTGCGGCGCGTCATTCGGCACAGAACATCGCGTTCCACGAAGTCGGCCGCCAGGCGATCATGGCCGATCCGGACTGGTGCGGCGGCAATTACCTGAAGGAACGCCGCGTGCCGGCGCGCGGGCTCTCGGTCGCGCGCATGGCAGCGCACATCACCTATCTTTCGGAATCGGCGCTGCATCGCAAGTTCGGCCGCAATCTTCAGGACCGTAATGCGATCACCTTTGGGTTCGATGCCGATTTCCAGGTCGAAAGCTATCTGCGCCATCAGGGTTCGACATTCGTCGAGCGGTTCGACGCGAACGCCTATCTCTACATCACGCGGGCGATGGATTATTTCGACCTCGCCGCGGAACATGGGGGTGTTTTGGCGAATGCGTT
>JBBDWW010000473.1:3110-10184 GCA_040902645.1 Dongiaceae bacterium
TTTCGCCAGACGCCGGTTCGCTTCTGCGTGGTTTCCTTCACCAGCGACTGGCTGTTTCCAACCACCGAGAATCGCGCGATCGTCCATGCGCTCAACGCGGTTGCAGCGAATGTGAGTTTCGTCGAGGTCGAGAGCGACAAGGGTCACGATGCGTTCCTGCTCGACGAGCCGGAGTTCTTCGCAACGCTGCGCGGATTCCTCGCCGGCTGCGCCGAGCATCGCGGCCTCAACTGACATGAACGCGATCCGGAACGGTGCTCGCAACAACCACGCGATCCGCGTCGACCTGCAGCTCATCGCCGACATGATCCAGCCGAAAGCGCGCGTGCTCGATGTCGGCTGCGGCGATGGCGCGCTGCTCGAGTATCTCGCCCATTTCAAACAGGTCGACGGGCGCGGCGTCGAAATCAGCCAGGCCGGCGTCAATGCCTGCGTGGCGCGCGGCCTCTCCGTCGTCCAGGGCGACGCCGACACCGATCTGAAGGACTATCCCGACGACGCGTTCGATTATGTGGTTCTGAGCCAGACCTTGCAGGCGACGCGCCATCCCCGTTCGGTCACCGAGCATCTGGTGCGTATCGGTCGGCGCGCGATCGTGTCGTTCCCCAATTTCGGCCATTGGCGCGTCCGCTGGCATCTCGCCGCCAACGGCCGGATGCCGGAAACCGACCTGCTGCCGGCGAAATGGTACAATACCGAGAACATCCATTTTTGCACGATCGCCGACTTCTGTGCGTTGTGCGACGCGATCGACGTCGAGGTGGAGCGCGCCATCGCGATCACCGCAAACGGGGCGCCGCAGCGGATTCATTCGCTGTGGCTGGCGAACCTGTTCGGCGAACAGGCGCTGTTCCTGCTCAAGCGGCCCTAGCGCCGGCTAACGGACGGGGCGTTCCTCGTTTGCGTCTTGCAGCATCTGCGCGGCATGAGCATTGCGCGCGGGCTGCGGCATCGGCACGACGACCGGGCGGCGGCGGCGCACCGGAACGGCATTGGCGCCGTAAAGCTGTTTTGCCGCTTCGATCACCATCACGCCGCCAAGGCGCGGAAACAATCGCGATCCCGCCCGCTCCCACGCACCCGCCATGCGCAGCATGGGCCTCAGCCGCATCGGCGGCATGTAGAGCGCGCGCAATGTGCCGAGCGGCGTGAACATGCAGCCGCGCAGCAACCGGTGAATCTGCGCCTGGCTATAGGGGTGGCCCTGGCCGAAGGGCGTGCGCTCAATCTGCGCCCAGAGACTGGATCGGTTCGGCACGACGAAGGCGATGCGGCCCGACGACGCCATCACCCGCCACAGCTCGCGCAGCATGTCGCGGAGCTGCTCGGCGCATTCGACGCCATGGACGATCAGGGCGCGGTCGACGGATTCATCGGCCAGCGGCAGTGCCGTCTCGTCCACCAGCATGGCGCGGTTCGCGCCCTCGACCGGCCAGGGGATGATGCCCTGTTGCGCCGGCATTGCGGCGATCACCCGGCCGGCTTCGCCGCTGAACTGCCGCAGATAGGGCGTCGCGTAGCCGAGGCCGAGCAATGTCATGTCGGCAAGATCCGGCCACATCGCCCGCAGCCGCAGCCGGATCATCTGCCGCGCCCGCTCGCCGAGCGGCGTCTGGTAGAAGTCGTTGAGATCGACGACGTCGTTCCACATGGCATCACTATAGCACTGGATAGTATCCGGGGCCGGGAAATGGGCCTGCCGCGACGTTGGCCGCAGAAGGCTGCGGATGCTAAGCTCCGGCCCGTCATGGCAAAGCTCGACATCCGGCAGATTCCGCTCCTCACCGACAATTATTCCTATCTGGTGCGCGAGCCGGAAACCAACAGCGTTGCGGTCGTCGATCCGGCCGAGGCGGAGCCCGTTCTCGACGCGCTCAGGCGCCTCGACTGGCGGCTCACGCATATCCTGAACACGCATCATCATGGCGACCATGTCGGGGGCAATCGGCGGCTCAAGGAGGAGACCGGCTGCACGATTGTCGGCCCGGCCTACGATCGGGAGCGGATTCCCGGTATCGATATCGAAGTTTCGGAGGACACAGGGTACGAATTCGGTCATGCGCACGCCGAAATTTTCTTTATTCCGGGTCACACGCGCGGGCATATCGCCTACTGGTTTGCCGAGAGCCGCGCGCTTTTCTGCGGCGACACGCTGTTCTCGCTCGGCTGCGGTCGTCTGTTCGAGGGCAATCCGCGGCAGATGTGGCACTCGCTCGGGAAGATCCGCGGCCTGCCCGACGATGCGCGCGTCTATTGCGCGCATGAATACACCGAGTCCAATGCGCGCTTCGCGCTCACGGTCGATCCCGCCAATCAGGCTTTGCAGGCGCGCATGGCGGAAATCCGCAAACTGCGTGCGGCCGGCAAACCGACGGTGCCGTCGATCCTGGGCGAAGAAAAGGCTGCCAATCCGTTCCTGCGCGCCGACGATCCGGTGCTGGCAGCGAACGTCGGGCTTGCCGGCGCCGATCCGGTCGAGGTATTCGGCGAGGTGCGCCGGCGCAAGGACAATTTCTGAACCGACGAATCCGTTTCGCAACCGATGAACAAACGACCAACGAGGAAACTGCCACCATGATGAAGCTGCGTTTTTCGCCGACCAGCCCCTATGTCCGTAAATGCACGGTGATCGCTCACGAGGCCGGGCTGCACGATAAGATCGAACGCATCGCGACCCAGCCTTGGGATCCGAAGACCGACATCGGCGGCCAGAATCCGCTCGGCAAGGTGCCGACCTTGATCCTCGAAGACGGCAGCGCACTCTACGATTCGCCGGTCATCTGCGAGTATCTCGACAGCCTGCATAACGGGCGCAAACTCATTCCTGCCAGCGGTGCCGCACGCTGGACCGCCTTGCGCCGTCAGGCGCTGGCCGATGGCATCCTCGATGCCGGCATCTCACGCCTGCTCGAAACCCGGCGCGGCCCCGGCGAACAGTCGAAGGCCTGGATCGAACGGCAGCACGGCATCATGACGCGCAGTTACGATGCGATCGAAAGCGAAGCCGGAAAGTTCGGCGATACGGTCGATATCGGAACGATTGCGATCGGCGCCATGCTCGGCTGGGCCATGTTCCGGTTTGGCGTCGACGATCCGCTCGGCTCGCGGCCCAAGTTCAAGGCCTGGTGGGAGCGCTTCTCGCAGCGCCCCTCGATGCTCGCGACCGTGCCGCAGGAACCGAAGTAAGCCGCCAACGCGATCATGCTCATGCGGGAGCGCGGAATGGCGCGAGGAACGTGACCGATCTGGTTTCCGATACCGCCGCCGGGTTGATCCGGCTGCTTGCGCTCGAGCCGCATCCCGAGGGCGGGCATTATCGCGAGACCTATCGCCATGTGCCCGATCGCGGCGGGCGCGGGTACATGACGGCGATCCACTATCTGCTGCAGGCGGGCGAAGTGGCGCGCTGGCACCGATTGCATTCGGCGGACGAGATCTGGATTTTCAACACCGGCGGTGCGCTCGAGCTCATCCTCTCGCCCGACGGGCAGCGCCAGGAGATCAATCGGCTCGGCCTCGACGTGGCGCGCGGCGAGCAGCCGCAGATCCTCGTTCCGCGCGGCTGCTGGCAGTCGGCACGCAGTCTTGGCACCTATACGCTGGTGACCTGCACGGTCACGCCCGCTTTCGAATTCGACGATTTTGAGCTGGCGCCGCCGGGCTGGTCGCCGCGCAGCCGCCTTTCAGCGATCAAGGTGGCGGCGCGCGGTCCCTGGGCCGGCCGGCGCATTCCACCACGCGGACGATAACGGCGACCCAACCCGGAGCGACGACATCAAATGACCCTCGATCTGACCCGCTATGAAGCCCTCACCTTCGATTGCTATGGCACGCTGATCGACTGGGAACAGGGTATCGCAACGGCGCTCGACGCCTGGGCGCGCCGGCGCAACGCAACGCTCGCCGCGGATCAGGCACTTGCCCTGTTCGGCCGCTACGAAACCATCCGCGAGCGCAGCATGGGCGACACGCTGTATCGCGAACTGCTGGGCCATGTACTCGGCGACATCGGGCAGGAACTCGGCATCGAAGCCGATGCGGGTGATCGCGCAGCGTTCGGCGCCTCGGTCGGAAACTGGCCGGCCTTCGACGACTCGACGGAGGCGCTGCGCCGGCTGCAGCGCCATTTCATGATCGGCATTCTCTCGAACGTCGATCGCGCCTCGTTCGCGCACAGCAACCAGCGGCTTGCCGTCGAGTTCGACCTGGTGATCACCGCCGAAGATGTCGGCAGCTACAAGCCGCATCACGCGCATTTCCATCGCGGCTTCGAGACTCTGGCCGAAATGGGCGTCGCGCGGGGTGCAATCCTGCATGTGGCGCAGAGCCTGCATCACGATCATGTGCCGGCGAAGCAGCTCGATCTGCCGAGCGTCTGGATCAACCGTCGCGCGGTACGCGGCGGCGGCTGGGGCGCGACCGTGCCGCCGCCGGAGGACGTCGCACCCGATCTCGAATTCGTCAGCCTTTCGGCCTTTGCCGACGCGGTCGAGGCGGCGTTCCGCTCGCGCGGTCGCTAACGATTGCCGGACGGGTTCGTCTTCCGACCGCTGAAGAGGCCGGCGGCCAGCGCCGCCCCACCGACGATCAGGAGACAGGCGGCGGCCAAGGTAGGTGTCGCGCGCGCGACGCCCGAGACGACCAGCGCCAGGGTCGAGAGCAACGGTGCGGCGTAGGCGGCAACGCCGAGCAGTTTGATATCGCCGTGTTTGACGCCGTGATCCCAAAGAAAGAATGCGAGCCCGACCGGCCCGATGCCGAGCGCGACGATGGCGAGCCAGCCCGTCGCCGACGGCATCGCTGTGGTTTCAAGCATGAGATGCGCAACAAGGCCGAGCAGCGCTGTGGCCCCGCAGAATCCGCCCACCGCATCGGTCGGCACATCACCAAAGCGCCGCGACAAGACGGAATAGCCGGCCCAGGTGATGGCGCAGGCGCCGGCCGCGACATAGCCGACCCAGTAGCGCGCATCGAACGCGAGCGACCAGCCCGAGCGATCGAGCAGAATGAGGGCAGCACCGGCAAAGCCCATCGCCGCGCCCGCGACATGCACCAGCGTGAGGCGTTCGCTCGGCAATAATGATGAGAACAGCACGATCAGCAGCGGCCAGAGGAAACAGATCAGGCTGGCATCGATCGCCGGCGCATGGCCGAGCGCGGTGAAATAGAAAAAGTGATATCCGAACAAGCCACCCGCCCCGAGCAACCAGACGGCAGGGCGCTGCCGCCACGCGGCGAAGGGTGCGATGCCATTACGCGCGCGCTGCCACAAAGCGCGGATGAGTGCCGCCAGAAATGCGATGCCGAAGGTCATGGCAACGAGCTGAAAGGCCGGCAGCGGTTGTCCCGCCTGATCGGCCGCGCCCGTCGTGAACAAAGCAAGCAACGCCCAGAGCAGGATTGCACCGAAGCCGATGACCGTCGCGCGACGGCGACGGGCGGCTCTCTCCAGTGATAACGGAATGTGGGCCGTGTCGGTCACGGCAGAATCGGCTAGGCGCCTTTCGCGGCCGCGAGCAGTTTCTCGTCGACCGGCACGCGCAGCGCATTCACCAGCCGGTTGGTCTCGTTCGCCATGCCGACGACGGCGATGAGCTCATGCCACATGGCGTCGGTCATGCCCTTCGCGCGGGCGCCGGCCGTATGGCTCACGATGCAGTATTCGCAATTGTTGGTCGCCGAAACAGCGACATAGATCATTTCCTTGACCAGCGGGTCGAGCGCGCCCGGCGCCATCACCTGCTTCACGCTCTCCCAGGTGCGCGTCAGCGTCGCCGGATCGTTGGCCAGCGCTTTCCAGAAATTATTGATCCAGTCGGTCTTCCGCGTCGCCATGATGTCGTCATAGACGGCACGCACCGCGGGCGAGGCGTCGTCATAGTCGATGAGATTGGCGAGCGACATATTTTTTATCCCCTACGGATCTTCCGACGATCGTCATGCCCGGGCTTGACCCGGGCATCCACTGCGCTGCGGCCCGGTGCCTGGCCCGCGAAGCAACAGCCTTGCCCATCCATGGATCGCCGGGTCAAGCCCGGCGATGACGAATATCGTAATGAGCGACGACGTGCAGCGGACGCCTAGTACATATGCTGACCGCCGTTGATCGACAGCGTGGCGCCGGTGATGAACCCGCCCTCGTCGCCGACAAGGAAGACCACGCCGCGCGCGATTTCGTCGGCCTGGCCGAGCCGGCCGACCGGCACCTTGGCGACGATCTTCTCGAGGACCGCCGGCGGCACCGAACGCACCATGTCGGTATCGATATAACCCGGTGCGAGCGCGTTGACGGTGATGCCCTTGCCCGCCCCTTCCTGCGCCAACGCCTTGGTGAAACCGTGGATGCCCGATTTGGCGGCCGCGTAATTCACCTGGCCGTACTGACCGGCCTGACCGTTGATCGAGCCGATATTGACGATGCGGCCGAAACCGCGATCGCGCATCGATTCGATTACCAGCCGGCACATATTGAAGCAGGAGGTGAGATTGGTGCGGATCACGTCGTCCCATTGCTGATGCGACATTTTATGCAGCGTCGCATCGCGCGTGATGCCGGCATTGTTCACAAGGATCTCGATCGGCCCGCGTTCCGCGGCGATCTTGCTCACCGCCTTTTCGCAGGCGACGAAATCGCCGACATCGAACTTGTAGACCGGAATGCCGGTTTCCTTGCGGAAGGTTTCGGCCGCGCCGTCATTGCCCGCATAGTTCGCGATGACGTTGTAGCCGGCCTTTTTGAGTGCGCCCGAGATCGCCGCACCGATACCGCGCGTGCCGCCGGTGACGAGTGCCAGACGTGCCATGTAAGTCCCCTGTCGTGTTCGAATTCTTTTTGATCGTTATCGTCGGTCGGTGAAGCGGCGCCGGATCAGCGTTCGACGCACATGGCGATGCCCATGCCGCCACCGATGCAGAGCGTCGCGAGACCCTTCTTCGCATTGCGCTTCTGCATTTCGTGCAACAGCGTCACCAGCACGCGCGCGCCCGAAGCCCCGACCGGATGGCCGATGGCGATCGCGCCGCCATTGACGTTGACCTTCGCCGTATCCCAGCCAAGCTCCTTGTTGACCGCGC
>JBBDWW010000474.1:0-1520 GCA_040902645.1 Dongiaceae bacterium
TGCGCGAGGCCGGTGCCGCCATCCTCGATGTCGGCGGCGAATCGACACGGCCGGGTTCCGATCCGGTGCCGATTGAGGAAGAGCAGCGCCGCGTCGTGCCGGTCGTTCGCGGCCTTGCCGGGGCCGGTGCGATCGTCTCGATCGATACCCGACATGCCGCGGTCATGCGTGCGGCGATCGATGCGGGCGCGCGGATCGTGAACGACGTGACGGCACTGACCGGTAACAACGAAAGTCTTGCCGTCGTCGCCGGCAGCGCCGCCTCGGTCGTGCTCATGCATATGCAGGGCGAGCCGAAGACGATGCAGCAGGAGCCGCAGTACGACGACGTGGTGCGCGAGGTGCGCGACTATCTGGCGGATCGCATCGCCGTTTGCGAAGCGGCCGGCATCGCGCGCAGCCGGATTGCGATCGATCCCGGCATCGGGTTCGGCAAGACGCTCGAGCACAATCTGCGCCTGCTCAACGAACTGGGTGCGCTGAATAAACTCGGCTGTGCGATCCTGATCGGCGTGTCGCGCAAGAGCTTCATCGGGCGTGCCGTCGGCAATGCGGCACCGAAGGCCCGGCTTGGCGGATCGCTGGCAGCGGCGCTGGCGGCGGTCGATCGCGGCGCCCGCATCGTCCGGGCGCATGACGTGCCCGAAACGGTGCAGGCGCTGAAAATCCGGGCCGCCATCGGTCGCGGCGGGGGCTAGAACCGCGCGGCTGCGGCGCCTGTTGCCGGGCGCCTTGCGCGCCTAGAATGGCGGCCGGAGGGGTTTCAATGACGCGACGGCTGTTCGGCACCGACGGTATTCGTGGCACGGCCAATCGCGAGCCGGTCACGGCGATGACCATGCTGCGGCTGGCGATGGCCGCCGGCGCGCATTTCACGCGCGGCGCGCATCGCCATCGCGTCGTCATCGGCAAGGATACGCGTTTGTCGGGCTATATGCTGGAGCCGGCGCTGACGGCAGGGTTTGTTGCGATGGGTATGGATGTGATCCTGCTCTCGCCGCTGCCGACGCCCGCGGTTGCGATGCTGACGCGCTCGCTGCGTGCCGATCTCGGCGTGATGATCTCGGCCTCGCACAATCCTTACGAAGATAACGGCATCAAATTGTTCGGCCCGGATGGCTACAAGCTGTCCGATGCGGCCGAGGCGACGATCGAAGCGCGCATGGACGACGAGAAAGCCTTGGTGCCGGCAGCGCCGGCCGCGCTCGGCCGCGCACAGCGGCTCGAGGATGCGCGCGGACGGTACACCGAGTTCGTCAAGAGCAGCGTCGCAAAGGGCCTGAGCCTCGATGGCATGAAGATCGTCGTCGATTGCGCGAACGGCGCCGCCTACAAGGTAGCGCCCACCGTGCTGTGGGAACTCGGCGCCGAGGTCGTGCCGATGGCGGTGTCGCCGGACGGTTTCAACATCAACCAGGATTGCGGCGCGACCTCGACCGGGGCCGTTGCGCGCCGCGGCGGCGACGAAGGGGCCGATCGCGGCATCGCACTCGACGGCGATGCCGACCGGGTGATCCTGA
>JBBDWW010000475.1:0-10136 GCA_040902645.1 Dongiaceae bacterium
GCGATCCGCTCGATCTGCTGCAGCCGTCCGTCGATCGCGATGCGCGAAGCTTCGCGGTCGATATAGTGATCGTTCATGGCAATCGGCACCGCGATCTCCTGCGAAAGCGTCGGCAGCACGCTGAACGGTGCCGCGCCATTGTCCACATAGAGATAACCGCGCTCGCCGAGTGCTTCCAGGATCGGGCGCATCAACTCGGACGAGGTGGTAAAACGCGAACCCATATGAACGGCGACACCGACCACGCCATCCGCCCGCGCGAGTATACCGTCCATGCGGGTGATATTGTCCTGTACCGGCAGCGTGCTCAGAAGAGCGAGCGGCCCGGGATCGTCCTCGGGATAATTGAGCGGCTCCATCGGCAGTTCGATCAGCGCCTCGTGACCGTCTTCGCGCGCGCGTTCGATCCACTCGGTCAGCTTGCGGCTATAGGGACTGAACGCGAGCGTCACGCCCGGCGGCATATGCGCGATGATCGCATCGCCCGCCGCGTCGCTGAGCCCGAGCGAAGTGAACACGATCGCGATGCGCGGCCGCGGATCCGCAACCGAGAACTCGCCGGCATAACGCCGCCAGGGCAATTCGGCGCCGCTCGGTTGCGCCGCGGTCCCTGTCGTTTCGGCGTCCGGTGTCGCGGCATCGGCGGCAAGGCTCTCGGTCGCGATACTGTCGGATGCGCTGGCCTCGGCGGGTTTCGGCGGCGGCGGTGCGCTGGAGCCGACGCCCGGTGCGTCGGACGCCGCGATCGCGCTGGCCGCGTCGGCGGCCGCCGCGCTCTCCGGTTCCGCCGCCGCGTCATCGGCGCCGTCGACGGTCTCGGTCGCGGCATCGGACAAAGCAGGGTCGGCAGCGATGTCGGCGGCTACGTCCGCCGCGGCATCGGCACCGACATCGGATTCTGATGCGACATCCGACGCGGAAGCGGATTCAGTCGGCGCCTCTGCCACGCTCCTGAGGTCGCTGGCGGTCTCGCCGGCCGCTTCGAGCGTAGCGGGCGCGGCATCATCGACCGTGTCACCGCTATCGCTGGTCGCATTGTCGGCTGCCGTATCGTCGGCGGTTGCGTCCGGCTCGACCGACGACGCATCGGCAGCCTCCTCGGTTGCGTCCGCTGTCACCGTCGATGCGGTTTCCGCCGGCATCGGTACCGTTTCCGCGATTTCCGGCTCGGGTGAGGCGGCGGCCGGATCGAGTTCGATCACCACGATCGGTGCGGTCGATAAAAACGGCCGCAGCTGGCCGGTTGCATCGAACCATACGAGGAAGGCCGCGATTGCGGCGATGAGCATGCCCGCCAGGACAGTGCCGGCGCGCATCACGCTTCGAGCGGGTTGCCCGGCGTTGCGAAGATCGCCGCCGGCAAGAGAGCTATTCCCTCGCCTGGCCGGTCATCAGAGCCAATCCGCGCAGCAGATCGAGCGCGCGGGTGAGCTGATAATCGACCGGTTCCGGCTCCTCTTCCTCCGCCGCCGCAACCGGCTCCGCATCCTCTTCGGCGTCGGCATCGTCGGGCGCATCGGATTCGGCGGGTTCGTCGAGCTCATCGGCTTCCGGTTCAACCGGCTCGGTCACGCCCATCGTTTCGTTCTGCAGCGCGCCGCGCAAATCGGCTTCGCTGCGGCTTTCACCGACCTCGACGATCTCGACGACGGCCTGCTGTACCTCGATATCGGGTTCGATGCCGAGCGCCTGGATCGAGCGGCCCGAGGGCGTGTAGTAGCGCGCCGTGGTGAGGCGGATCGCCCCCTGTCCCTGCAAGGGAATGACGGTCTGCACCGAGCCCTTGCCGAACGAACGGGTGCCGAGAAGGATGGCGCGGTGATGATCCTGCAGCGCGCCGGCCACGATCTCGGAGGCCGATGCCGAACCGCCGTTGATCAGCACGATCATCGGCACGCCGTTCAGTACGTCGCCCGCCTCGGCATTGAAACGCTGCGCATTGCCGGCGTCGCGGCCGCGCGTCGACACGATCTCGCCCTTGTCGAGGAAATCGTCGGAGACGGCGATCGCCTGGTCGAGCAGGCCGCCCGGATTGTTGCGCAGATCGAGGATGAAGCCGGAAAGCTGGCCGCCGGCCTCTTCGGTGAGTTCCGCGATGGTCGCCTGCAGCTCGGTATCCGTCTTTTCGCTGAAGGTAGTGACGCGCACATAGCCGATATCGCCTTCAAGCCGGCCGCGGACGGATTCGATGGTGATGACCGCGCGCTTGAGCGTCACGTCGAAGGTTTCTTCCTCGCCGCGCAGGATCGTGAGCGTGATCTCGGTATCGACCTTGCCGCGCATGCGCTCGACCGCATCCGCGAGCGTCATGCCGAGCACCGGCTCGCCGTCGAGATGGGTGATGTAGTCGCCTGGCTGGATGCCGGCGCGAAAGGCTGGCGTATCGTCGATCGGCGATACGACGCGAACCAGGCCGTTTTCCAGCGTCACCTCGATGCCGAGGCCGCCGAATTCGCCGCGCGTCTGCACCTGCATATCGTCGAAGCTTTCGGCGCTGAGATAGCTCGAATGCGGATCCAGCGAACTCAACATGCCGTTGATCGCCGCCTCGATCAGCTCCTTGTCGGATACCTCTTCGACGTAGCTGGCACGGACCCGCTCGAACACGTCGCCGAACAGGCTCAGTTGCCGATAGGTTTCGGAGCTGTCGGAGGCGGCGAAGGTCCCGGCGCTTGCCGAGACGAGGAGCAGGGTCGCAAGGGCGGCCGGGCGAATGATGCGCTTCATCAGCAAAGGATCACCTCGAAATCATGGTTTTTTCGGGTCGGCGGATCATCCGCCGATGACCGTGCCAAGCCAAGGCGCCGGGTCCACCGGCTGCCCTGCGCGGCGCAATTCGAAATAAAGTTGCGGATTGATGCCGGCTTCGGCATCCATCGCGCCGGCCGGCTCGCCCGCGAGAACCCATTGGCCCACGCTGGCATCGACGCGCGCAAGCCCGGCTAACAGCGAATGATACCCGTCGCTATGTTCGACGATCAAGATTAGCCCATATCCGCGGAACGGGCCCGCAAAGACGACGCGCCCGTCGAACGGCACGACGACCTGCGCGCCGGGCCGTGCCTCGATCACGATGCCACGGGAGGCCTCGCCGGTGGCCGTCGCGGCGCCGTAGGCAAGCGCGAGCCGGCCGCGGACCGGCAGGACGAGGCCGCCCGGTCCGCTTGGGAACGGGAGAAGATCCGGTGCCGGAACGGCGGCCAGGGAAGCGGGTTCGGCCGGATCGGCATCGGGCGCCGGCTCGGCGGGTTTCGCCGGTGGCAATGTGGCCAGCCTTGTCATCAGATCGCGCAAATCGGCCGCTTCGAGCGCCAGGGTCTCGATCCGTGCTTCGGCGGCAAGCCGCTCGGCTTCGGTCTCGCTGCGCATCCCCTCCATGCGCTCGACCAGAGCGGCAAGCTCGGCGTTCTCCACGGCGAGCGCTTCGGCTTCGGCGGCAATCGCGTCCTGCTGCAAGGCGATGTCGGCGCGCATCGTTGCCAGGGAATCGAGGTCGGCGCGCAATGCGGCCGCGCGCGCGGCCAGCAGCGGCTGGATGCGATCGAGCAAGGCCGCGGCGCGGGCGCGATCGAGCGGATCGCCGGGTGCGAACAGGCTCGCCTCGGGCGGCGTCAGCGCAAGACGCTGCAAAGCCCCGAGCGTGGCGGCCTGACCGGCGCGGTCGGCGGCAAGGCCCTGTTCGAGCACAGCCACACCCGCTTCGAGTTCGACGATCCTGCTCTCGAGCGCATTCAGCGTTTCCTCGCGATCCTGCGAAGCGGCGGCGGCGGCAATCAGTTGCTGGCGCAGATCGGCAAGCTCGCCTTCGAGCGTTTGCGATTCGCGCTCGAGCGTTGCGGCGCGGTCGCGTTCGCTCTCGATGGTTTCCTCGATCGCTTCGAGCGTGGCCGGCTCTTCGGCGAGCGCGAACCCGTGCAGCGCACAGCATCCGCTGATCGCGAGAGCGCCGACGATGGGGACGAGGCGCAGCAAGAAAGGGGTGCCGTTCAGCCGGCGGCCTGTCGTGCCGCAGCTTTCGATGGCGCCAGCAGGGAATGACCGGTCATGGCAGCGGGCTGCTTCAGCCCCATCAATTCGAGCACGGTCGGCGCGATATCGGCCAGCTTGCCGTCCGCCAGCGTCGTCCTGCGATGGCCGGCCCTTGTATCGCCGGCCACCAGGACGACCGGAACAGGGTTCGTGGTGTGGGCGGTATGCGGCTGGTCGCTCGTCGGATCGCGCATCATCTCGGCATTGCCGTGATCGGCGGTGATCAGCATCGCGCCGCCAACCTCTTCGATCGCTGCAGCAAGACGACCGAGACAAAGATCGACCGTTTCGACCGCGCGCATCGCCGCGGCGCGATTGCCGCTATGACCGACCATGTCGGTGTTCGCATAGTTGGCAACGATCAGATCGTATTTGCCGCTGCGGATCGCTTCGACCAGCCGGTCGGTCAGTTCGGGCGCCGACATCTCCGGTTTGAGATCGTAGGTCGCGACTTTCGGCGAGGGGACGAGAATGCGGTCTTCACCGTCGAACAAACGCTCCTCGCCGCCGTTCAGGAAGAAGGTGACATGCGCGTATTTTTCGGTCTCGGCGGCGCGCAGCTGCTTCAGCCCGGCGCGCGCCACGACTTCGCCGAGTGTGTCGACAAGTGCTTCCGAGGGAAAGATCGTCGTCATGAATTTATTGAGCGCGCTCGAATACTCGGTCATCCCCGCCGCCGCCACGAATCTCGGTTGCCGCGCATGCTCAAACGCCGAGAAGGACGGGTCGACGAGCGCGGTCAGAATCTGGCGCATGCGGTCGGCGCGGAAATTGGCCGCCACCAGCGCATCGCCGTCATGCATGCCGTCATAGCCGGCGATCACGGTCGGGCGCACGAACTCGTCGGTTTCGCCGCGCGCATAGGCCTGTTCGATCGCGTCCAGGGGATCGGCGGCGCGTTCGCCCTCGCCGAGCACCAATGTGCGCCAGGCGAGTTCGGTGCGTTCCCATCGCGTGTCGCGATCCATCGCAAAATAGCGGCCGGTGACGGTCGCAATCCGCGTGCGCGCGAGCGGCGCGATCGCGGCGCAGAAATCGCGCATATATCCGACCGCACTTTGTGGCGGCGTATCGCGCCCGTCGAGGAAGGCATGGATCGCGACCGGCACGCCCGCCGCATCGATCCGCCGGGCGAGCGCGCGGATATGCGCCTCGTGCGAATGAACGCCGCCGGGCGACAGCAGCCCCATCAAATGGCATGTGCCGCCGCTGGCGCGGACCCGTTCGATCAAGGCGGCGAGCACCGCGTTGGCATCGAGCGTTCCGTCGGCGATCGCGGCATCGATCCGCGGCAGGTCCTGCATGACCACGCGACCGGCACCGAGATTCATATGGCCGACTTCAGAATTGCCCATCTGGCCCGCGGGCAGGCCGACATGGGATTCCGAGGCCTCGATCAGCGCATGCGGCGCCTCGGCCATGAACCGGTCCCAGTTCGGCGTCCGGGCGAGCGCGATGGCGTTGTGCTCGGACGGGGGCGCCTCGCCCCAGCCATCGAGAATGCAGAGCAGGACGGGTCTGGGTGCGGTTTCGGACATGGCGGCAATATAAGGGCTCGGCTGGGCCCGGGAAACGGGAAGGGTTGCGCGACCGTGCGATGGTCCAAACCTTCAAAAACGGCTGAAAACCGCTTCCAGGTCCGCAAGCCCGGTATGCTAGTCTCGACCAGTTGGCCCGATGGCAGGGGATGGCCTGCAATTCCCCGATCGGTGACGCCCGCGCAAGGGGTCGATGGTGGAGCGATCGATCTATCTGATCAATCCGCGTGAGAACGCGCCCGGCTACTACAACATGGAAGTGTTGGCGGCCTGGGGCGTCACGCGGTTGGTCAATTTGGCAGACCTCACGACGCCGACCGTTGCCGCCATGGTGCCGCCGGACTGGCGCGTCTCGCTGTGCGACGAACGAATCGACCCGATCGATTTCGATACCGATGCGGCGATCGTCGGCATTACCGGCAAGGTATCGCAGCGCGACCGAATCATCGAACTCGCGGCTGAGTTTCGCGCGCGCGGCAAGCTGGTTTTGATCGGCGGTCCTTATGCCTCGCTCAATCCCGACGACATGCGTCCGCATGCGGACGTTCTGGTTCGCGGCGAGATCGAGGATATCGCGGCCGGCATGTTCGCCGAGATTGCATCCGACCATTTCCAGTCGGAATATATCGGCACCAAGCCGGATCTCCGAAACTCGCCGCTGCCGCGCTGGGATCTCTATCCACGGCAGAATGCGATCGCCGCGCAGGTTCAGACGTCGCGCGGCTGTCCGTTCGAATGCGAATTCTGCGACGTGATCCAGTATCTCGGACGCAAACAGCGCTGGAAGGAGCCCGATCAGGTCATCCGTGAACTCGATGTTCTGTTTGAGGCCGGCTACCGGCACATCTATCTCGCCGACGACAATCTGACCGTCATGCGCCGTCGCGCACGCGAGCTTCTCGAAGCGCTGGCGGCATGGAATCTGAAGAAGAAACCGGAAGAGCGGGTTGCTTTCGCAACGCAACTCTCGATCGACATCGCGCGCGATGACGACATGCTCGGGCTCTGCGTTCGCGCCGGCCTGCGCAATGTCTTCGTCGGGGTCGAGACGCCGAACGAAGAGAGTCTGGCCGAAACGAAAAAGCGTCAAAACCTGCGGATCGACCTGGTCGAGGAGCTCGGTAAGTTCGCGCGTCGGGGAATCGTGGTGACGGCCGGAATGATCGTGGGTTTCGACCATGACGGGCCGGATATCTTCGAGCGTCAGTATGATTTCGTCCAGAAACTGCCGGTGCCGCTGCCCATGATCAGCATCCTCGTTGCGCCATCGGCAACCCCGTTGCGTGCGCGAATGGCGGAAGAGGGCAGACTCATCGGGGACGATCGCGTCGGTGGCGGCGGTCTACTGCGCACAAACATCATGCCGAAGAACATGAGCTACGATCAGCTCATCGATGGCACGCGCTGGCTTCTGCATGCGGTCTATGACCCCATGGCATTCCTCAAGCGCATCGAGACGATGGTGGCGATGGCGCCACCCTATAGCGGCGTAAGTCCGCGTCGCGAGCCGCATCAATTCGAACGAAAACTCTACAAGCAGTTGGCTACGCGCGGTCCGGGGGAAGCCAGGATGATCCGGCGCGTCTGGGGGCTTGCGATGGGGCGCAAGGATCTGCGCCGCGAGTTGCTCTATTGCCTGATGATTTATTGCCAGATTCGCCACATGCTGGAGGCGCAGGATATCTGGCGGCCCGAGCTCGTCGGCGTCGAACGCCCGCAATTTCTCGCGGCATGAGTGTCGCGCCTCAGGCGCGATGATAAGGGTGGCCTGAGAGGATCGCGCTCGCGCGATAGAGCTGCTCGGCGAGCATCGCGCGCACCATGAGATGCGGCCAGGTCATCGCACCGAACGATAACGAAAAGTCCGCCGCCTCACGGACCGGCGCTGCGAGACCGTCCGCACCGCCGATCGTAAAGACCAAAGCCGGTGCGCCGCTCTCCTGCCAGCCGCGCAACCGATCGGCAAAGCCGGGGCTGTCGAGCGAGCGGCCGCGCTCGTCGAGCGCGATGAGGATGCGCCCCGGGGTCGCGGCGGCCGCCTCGAGCATGCGCGCGCCTTCGCGGGCCGTCTGTTCGGCGGGACTGGTCAATCGCGGGTCGATCTCGACCAATTCGACCGGCCGGTTGAGCCGCCGCACATACTCATCATAGAGGGCGCGCGCCGGGTCGTCGGCCCGCCAGCGACCGCCGGCGAGAATCCGGATGAGCGGGCCGGCGTTCCGCCGCCCGGCTTCACCCCTAGCGTCCTTATGCGACCTCTTTGTTCCCATGGCGACAACAGACTATGCTGCGGCCGCGTCATTGTCTTGCGCCGCTTCGACAGCCGTCGCCCGCACGAGGATTCCCGATCGCATGTTCCAACGCCGCCCCGTCTCGCAACCGGAACGGATCGGCTTTTTCGTCGTACCGCGCTTCAGCCTGATCGGGTTCGCTGCCTGGATCGATTCGATGCGCAGCGCCAATCGCATGTCGGGGAGCGAGCTTTATTCCTGGCACATCCTCTCGACCGATGGGCGGCCGGTCGTCTCGTCCAGCGGCGTGCCGGTGATGCCCGAAGCCTCGATCGCCGATGCGCCGCCGCTCGATGCGGTGGTGATCGTCGCCGGGCTCGATGCGCATGATTACGATGACAAGGCGGTGTTCGCCTGGCTGCGCCGGCTCGCACGCACCGGCGTCGAAATCGGCGCGTCGTCACTCGGGCCTTATGTGCTGGCGAAAGCGGGGCTGCTCGACGGCTATCGCTGCACCGTGCATTGGGAAAATATCGCCGGCTTTGCCGAAGCTTTTCCCGAGCTCGAGGTGACCGGCGAAATCTTTGAGATAGATCGCGACCGCTTCACCTGTTCGGGCGGTATCGCGGGGCTCGACATGATGTTGCATCTGATTGCGACGCAACATGGCCAGGCGCTCGCCAACGCGGTCTCCGAGCAATTCATCCACGATCGCATTCGTGACCGGCACGATCGCCAGCGCATGGCGTTGCCGGCACGGCTCGGCGTGCGCCATCCGAAGCTCGTCGGCGTCATCCAGCGTATGGAGAAGAGCCTGGAAGAACCGATCTCGCGTGCGAAGCTGGCGCGCGAAGTCGGGCTGTCGACGCGCCAGCTCGAGCGGCTGTTCCGCAAATATCTCGGCTGCACACCGACCCGGCATTATCTCGAGCTGCGGCTCGAACATGCGCGCCGGCTTTTATTGCAGACCGATATGTCGGTGCTCGATGTGGCGCTTGCCTGCGGATTCGTCTCCGCCTCGCATTTCTCGAAATGCTTCCGCGAATTGTTTCGCGTGACGCCGCGCGCGGTGCGGCTCGGCCAGAGCTAGGCGACGTCGCGCAGTGACGGCGTATCGGACCGCACCGGCAATCAGAAATTCGAGAAGATCAGCTCCGCCCGTGCGTCATCGGCAATGCTGGCCGGCGTGATGATCGGCTGGCTCTGGATTCGTTCCCAACAGGCATCCGGGCTGCTCTCCGCCGCGCAATCGGGATGGTCCTGCCAGCGTTCGTGGAAAAGCGATCGCACCGGTTCGTTGTCGAGCGCCAGATCGCCGAGCGGCTGTTCGGTGCCGAGCGAAATGCCGGCGGCGGCGAACGCGATTCGCGGCAGTTCGCTGCAATAAATCGCCGCTTCGTCCGGCCGGAAGAAAATATCGTAGGGCACGCCTTTGCGGGCATCAGCGGCGTCCAGCGCCGTCGCGATCTGTTCGGAGGAAATACCTTCCAACCGGTAGAGCGCGTAATGCCCGGCCCGGCCGCGTTCGATCCATTCGGCGAGCGGCGTTTCCTCGACCCTACGATAGGCCTCGATCACGAACGCCTCGCCGTCGCGAATGTGGATGATGCCCATATGGGTCAGCGGGCTGCCCGTCGCCGCAAGAATCGCCACCGATTGCCGGCCCTGCAACTGCTGAAAGATGAGATCGCCGTCGCGCAGGCTCGGCGCCGCGTCGAGCCGGCCGGTCACCAGCAGCGCGATGATCGCCAATATGCCGATCGCACCGGCGACGCCGGCGGGAAAGCGGATGGAATGTTGCTTCATCGTCTCGGTCCCCTGGTCCGGTTCCAGCCGCAGCCAGCGAAGCGTGCGGGCATGGCAGAAATCGGGCAAGGCAAGGGTGATATCGCGACCATATGCTCTCGCATCACCGGCCGCGCGGGACCAAAACGAAAACGGGCGGAACCTTGTCGGTCCCGCCCGTCTGATTTGTTACAGAATGATGCGTCGAATGATCAGCGCGCCGCCTGTTCTGCGGCTGCCGAACCCTGGCGCTTCGCCATGAACTGCTTCGCGGTTTCGACCGCGACGGCCGCATCGCGGCAATAGGCATCGGCGCCGATCGATTCGGCGAACTGCTCGTTCAGCGGCGCGCCGCCGACCAGCACGACATAGTCGTTGCGGATGCCTTTTTCGATCAGCGCATCAATCACCACCTTCATGTACGGCATCGTGGTGGTCAGCAGCGCCGACATGCCGATGATGTCGGGCTGATGTTCCTCGATCGCCTTCAGGTAGTTCTCGACCGGATTGTTGATGCCGATATTGATCACCTCGAAGCCGGCGCCTTCCATCA
>JBBDWW010000476.1:0-10136 GCA_040902645.1 Dongiaceae bacterium
GGCTTTGCGGGTCGGCCCTGCACGGAGAACCGCCATGCATCGAAGCCTGATCCCGGTCGCCACGGCGCTTGCGCTGCTCCCGTTCGCGGCCGCCCTCGCCCCGTCGTCTGCAGCCGCCGCCGATCTCGTCCTGGTTACCCCGCTCGGCGGCCAGGAAGGCGAGTTCTGCGCGATGGATCGCGCGTTCGTCTTCGAGGACCCGAACGGCACCCGCATCCTCTACGACGCCGGACGCACCGTTGCCGGCGCCGACGATCCGCGGCTCGGCCGGATCGACATCGTGCTGGTGAGCCATGTGCATGGCGACCATGTTGGCGACCACCGTCTGCCGGCGGTGAATACCGGCACCTGTGCCGAACCGGATGCGTCTGTCTCCACCACGCCGCTCTCGAACAGCGTCGAGATCGCCGTCGCGACAGGCGCCACGATCGTCACCGGCAGCGAAATGCCCGCCTTCTTCGCCAAGCGCCTCGAGGCTGCCGAGGGCGATCCGGCGAAATCGCTCGGCGTTCGCTTCGGCGGCAATCGCAATGTCAGCGGCGTTTCGATTACGACCGTCCCGGCCGCACACAGCAACGGTCTCGGCCCCGATTTCATCGGCGGCGCGCTCGCGGAGATGATGCGGGAAGCCGGCATCGCGGGCGATGTCGGCCCGCCGACCGGCTATGTGCTGACCTTCTCGAATGGCCTCGTCGTCTATCTCTCCGGCGATACCGGCATCACTGCCGAACAGGAACTCGTCGTGCGCGGCCATTACGGCGCAAAGCTCGTCGTGATGAATATCGGCGATGTGTTCACCACCGGCCCGAAAGAAGCCGCCTATGTGATCAACGAACTGGTGCAGCCGGCATCGGTCATCCCCTCGCACGCCAACGAAGAGGCGACGCGCAATGGCGAGGTCCTGCCCGAGACACGCACGGCGGCCTTCATCGCGGCGAGCGAGGTACCGGTCCATGTGCCGCTCAGCGGAAGGACCATGAGCTTCGATGCGGCCGGCACTTGCGTCGAGGGCTGTTGACGACGATGGAACATCGCGTTCCGACTTCGCGCCCCTTCGACGCCGGCCGTTTCGCGCCGGTCGCCGAGGATTCATGGACACTGCCGGCCGACTGGTACTTCGACCCGGCCGTTTACGCCGCGGAGCGCGAGGCGATTTTCTATCGGAACTGGATCTATCAGTGCCATGTCAGCCAGGTGGCGAAGCCCGGCGATTTCTATGTCGGCATGGTCGCCGATCAGAGCGTGTTCATCATGCGCGGCGGCGATGGCGCCCTGCGCGCCTTCTACAATGTGTGCAGCCATCGTGCCCATCCGCTGCTCGAAGGCACCGGCAACAGCCGGCTGATCGTCTGCCCGTATCATCAATGGTGCTACGAGACCAACGGCAACTTCCGCGGCGCGCGCGGCCGCGACAGCCTCGAAGGGTGGATCCCGGAGAACGCCGCGCTCAAGGAAATCCAGCTCGAAAATTATGGCGGGCTGCTGTTCGTCAATCTCGATCGCGACGCCCGGCCGCTGCTCGACAAGGCCGGCAAGCTGCTCGCCGATCTGCAGCGTACCTGCCCGCGCATGGAGGAACTCGTCTTCGCCGAGCGCTACGAGGTGACCGTCGACGCCAACTGGAAGACAATCCTCGACAACAACCACGAATGTTACCACTGTGCCGCCAATCATCCGGCGCTGATGGAGCTTGTCGGCTATGTCGGCCGCTCGGTCTGGTCGGACGACGGCATCACCTTCAGCCACGCGATCGAGGCGAACGAGCGCGACAATCGAGCCTACAAGCTCGAGCGGATCGAACAGCAGGCTTTGTTCGGTTTCGTCTGGCCGACCACGATCCCGCTGATGTTTCCGGGTTCGCCGAACTACGTGATCTCACATGTGATTCCGGCCGGGCCCGAGACGACCATCGAGCGCTGGGATTTTCTTTTTTCCAAGGCCGCATTGGACGAACAGGATCAGCGTCTGGTCGACTATATGAAGACGACGCTCATCCCCGAGGATGTCGGGATCTGCGAACGGGTGCAGAAGGGCCTGCACTCGCGCGGCTATCGCCAGGGGCGTTTTGTTGTTGATCGCTCGCGCCCTGACTTCAGCGAACATCATGTGCATTTCTTCCAGAAATTCGTGCACGACGCGCTGACGGGAAAATAGAGTACACGGTTGAGACAATTGCCCGCTCTTGAGACAACCTCAATTTGAGAAACGGTGCTTTTGTCCCTTATAGGTTTGGTTTATCTTGACGCCACGGATGCAGTTTCAATCGCAGTAAAGTATTAGCCATGGCCAAAATTTGGGCAGCATATGACGGGAGCGAACCCACTAGAGGCGCCCCTTGGGCTCACCTCCCGCTAGAAGAAGCAGTTAAGCTCTTTGAGCTGCGCCAAAGTGACTATTTATCCGATCTAGAAGAGACACCGCGCTTTGGAGACCCGCGGCGTGATCTTACCTATGCCGGCTATAAGCACATTGTTGTTGAAGTTGAGATTTCTGATGTACAGAAATCTAAATGGAAGCCCGGATACTACAAATCTCGGATCAAGCCCGCGGTGGCTCGGCTCCGACTTATTCGGCAAGCATTGGCAAAAAGCTTGGGTGACAAAACTATTGTCCGCGTAGCTTCAGAACCTGCAACGGATTCACAAGGGCGCGCTGCAATTCGGATTACCGTTGTCATATCCGCTGATGCCATTCAGAAACTCCGAGAGGGTTCCGCACTCCTAGCGTCAATCACGCTGAGGGAGCGCCTCCGCGAGATGCAGGAAGATCTTGTTCCAATAATTGAATATGCAACGGAAGCAGAGTTGAAACAGGATGCCGGCCCTAAATCCCGATCATCTGCTTGATCAAGCACATCGATTGACAGCAGCAGCCGGCGGCATTGGAGCGCCTAGGCAGGCCGACCTGCGGCGCGCAATTTCAACTGCATACTATGCACTTTTCCATGCAATTTTGACCGAAGCTGCGGACGATTTTGTAGGCAAAACACAGCGCCATATGCCGCGTTATACTCTTCTTTACCGCAGTATCGATCACAAAACATTGCGAGTAGTTTGTGAAGATGTAGCTAAACCTATGATGCCCGCAAAATACGCCACCTTTCAACCCGCGGGAGGATTTTCATTAGACATTAAAGCATTCGCGACGGCTCTATTTGATTTACAGGAGAAAAGACACACCGCGGATTACGACCCTCGATTTCGTGTGCGAACGTCTGATACGGTGTTGGCTGTCGCAACAGGTCGAAATGCTTTGGTTCGATTGAGAAGGGCTACAGTGGCCCAAAGAAGGGCGTTTGTGTCGCTGCTTGTCTTCCCGCCGCGTTGGGGCTGAGTGTCAACACACCACGCGCACGACCCGACGCACCACGTCGGCGGCCGCTTCCGAGGCGACGTCGAGGAACTGCCCGAAATCCATGTGGCTTTCGGCACCGGCGAGATCGCTGAGCGCGCGGATCACGATGGTCGGCACGCCGAAGCGCTCCGCGACCTGCGCGACCGCCGCCCCTTCCATCTCGACCGCCTGGGCCGACCAGCGTTCGTGCAGCCGCTCGCGCATCGCCGCACTGTTGACGAAAATATCGCCGGTCACGACCGTGCCGAAGACCAGCCGCGGCTGTCGTCCCTTCTTCTCGCCGATCACGCTGGCCGCGAGCATCGGCGGCGCGTAACCGGCGAGGGCCGCCTTCAGCCGTTCCAGCAGCAGCGGCTCGAGCGCGAAAGCCGGATCGCGCCGCGTGCCGCCGAGAGGAAAATCGCCGCCGCGAAACGCCACATGCGCATCGCCGACAACCGCCCCGTAATCATGCTGAATGAGCCGCTCGGCGATCACGATGTCGCCGATCCCGAGTGCGGGATCGAGCCCGCCGGCAACGCCCGAGAAGATCAGCGTCCGACAATCGAACCGATCGAGCAGCAAGGTTGCGGCGAGCGCGGCGCCGACCTTGCCGATGCCGCCCTCGGCGATCGTGACCGCGCAGCCGTCGAGGACGCCGGACAAAAAAATCGTGCCAGCGCGCTCGTCGGGTCGGGGATCCGCGAGGTTCGCAGCCAGCAACTGCATCTCTTCCGGCAGTGCGCAGAGAATGCCGAGCGGGCGCTCCGCTTTCGTCATCGGTGATGCCCCCCTGATGGCCCCTGGTCGCAGCGCACATGATCGCTGCCGGAACGTCTGAAGTACAGACGGCTTTCGCGCCACCGCGGCGAAGGTTTGCGCGCGCGGACCTTTATCCTTTATAGGCGCGCTCGATGGCCGCCAGATCGAATTTCTTCATCTTCATGTAGGCCTTCGTGACGCGATCCACTTTCGCGCGATCGGGATCGACCAGAATATCCATCATCACCGCGGGGAAGACCTGCCAGGAGAGACCGTATCGATCCTTCACCCAGCCGCATGGCCCCTCTTCGCCGCCGTCGCCGAGCCGGTTCCAGAAATAGTCGATCTCTTCCTGAGAGCCGCAAGGCACCTGGAACGAGATCGCCTCCGTGAACTTGAAATTCGGTCCGCCGTTCAGCGCCACGAACTTCTGCCGGTTGATCTCGAACTCGACGGTCAGGACCGAGCCCGGTTTCTTGCCGTGGATCTCCTGCCCTTCACTGCTGTAACGAGCGATGCGCCCGAGCTTGGAATCCGGGAATATCGACACATAGAAATTCGCCGCGGCCTCGGCCTCGGTGTCGAACCACAAACAGGGCGTGATCGCGTGTTTCGAGAGCTTCATTACGTCCCCCGTTATCGGCGGCCCGTACCCGAAATGGGGTCTGCCGTCCGGCTCTTCAACAACAAGGCGGCGGCTCTATGATGGGCCCCGACGCAGCCCGAATCGAAGGCGGCGGCCGGCATCGGTCACTCACGGAAAGGCGACGACAATGAGCGAGAAGATTGACCCCGCACCGGACCCGGTCGCCAAGTCGGCCGAGGCCCGTATCGTCGATATCGCGATCCGTCTCGGTCTGCTGGCGCTGTTCGTCTACTGGGCGCTGACGCTGATCGCACCCTTCGTCGGCGTGGTGATCTGGGCAATCATCCTGACGGTCGCCCTCTACCCGCTCTACAAGTGGCTGCGTGCCCGGTTTGGCGGACGCGGTTGGCTTGCGGCAACGCTGCTGACCCTCGTCACACTGGCCCTGGTGCTCGGGCCGACCGGCGCACTGGTGGTGAGTTTCGCCGAGAGCATCCAGTCCTTCGCGGCCGGTTTCGAAAGCGGCACCGTCAGCATACCGACGCCGCCCGACAGCGTTGCCGGCTGGCCGCTCGTCGGCGAGCCATTGCACCGCATCTGGATGCTGGCCTCGACCAACCTCGAAACCACCTTGCAGACATACGGACCAAAGCTGGTACCCGCCGGAAACATGGCCCTCGGCAAGATTGCGGGGCTCGGCATCAGCGTCCTGCTGTTCGCAGTCTCAGCGCTGATCGCGGGTTTCCTCTACGGCTCCGGGCCGCGTCTTGCCGAAGACGCGCGCCGCTTCGGCCGTCGTATTTCGGCCGAGTGCGGCGCCGGGTTTGTCGACCTGGCCGGCGCAACGATCCGCAATATTTCGCGCGGCGTGATCGGCATTGCAGCCCTGCAGGCGATTTATGGCGGCGGCGTGTTGGCGCTCTTCGGTGTGCCGGCGGCCGGCGTTATTGCCTTTGCGCTGCTGCTGCTGTGCATCGTGCAGATCGGACCGCTGCTGATCGTGGCACCGGCGATCGTATGGGCCTGGATGACGATGGATGCCGGTATGGCAGTCGGTTTCACCGTCGCGATCCTTCCCCTCCTTCTGATCGACAATCTGCTCAAGCCCTATCTGATGGCGCGCGGGCTCCAGACTCCGATGCTCGTCATCATCATCGGCGTGATCGGCGGCACGATCACGCACGGGCTGATCGGCCTGTTCCTCGGGCCGATCATCCTCTCGGTTCTCTACGAACTGGCTAGCGCCTGGATCCGGACCCCGCCCGACCAACAGGACAACGCCCCATTGCTCTAGCCAAGTCCGGGCGGGCAGCGACACTGGCAAGAGCGCCTTCTCAATTTAATTCCCCGGCGCCGATGCCTGTTAACCGGATGCCGGCAGTACAGAAATCCGGCTCCGCGGTCGGCCAGTGACTCTCGCCCGGCGCCAAATTATCATTTTCGACCGAAATGTTCGACCGGGCTAACGATCCCGATCGGTCGCCCTGGTCTTGGAGGCTTCGATGACCGAATTTCCGGTGCATGGCGGATGCCATTGTCGTGCGGTCCGATACACGCTCATGGCGCCGGCCATAAGTGTGCAGCACTGCCACTGCTCGCAATGCCGAAAGCTCTACGGCCAGCAATCCGGAACCGGCGCGATCATTGCCCGATCGGCGATCCGGATCGAAGGTCAGCGGGACCTCTCGGACTATTATTCCTCGAAAAGCTTCCTGACGCAGTTTTGCCGGACCTGCGGCTGCCACCTGTTCGCCTACGAGGCGAGCGAACCCGAGCTGATGTATTTTTCGCCGGGCACGCTCGACGGCGGCGTGCATCCCGGCCACCCGGCGGACAAGGAGTGTCACATTTACGTGGGCTCGAAAGCGGAATGGGAAAGGATCATGAACGATCTTCCCAAGTACGAGGAAAGCAGCCCCGATGAACTGACGACTTCCCTGCAACGCGGTGAGGGCTGACCCAGCCGCGTCGCACCGACTGGTTCGCCGCCGTCGGCCGGGTCATTATGATATCCGGGTGAACGCCCCGCTTCAGATCAGCATCCCCGCCTCGTTCCAGCGCTGGTTCGCCGCGCGCGGCTGGCGGCCGTTTCCCCACCAGCTCGCGATGGTCGATGTCGACCGCGCCGGGCGCTCGGCGCTGCTGATCGCACCGACCGGTGCCGGCAAGACGCTGGCCGGTTTCCTGCCGAGCCTGATCGCGCTCGCGGGCAACACCCCGGGCGACGCGGTGGGCGAACCGGCCGCCAAGCCCGCCAAAAGCAGCGGCGGCCTGCACACGCTCTATATCTCGCCGTTGAAGGCGCTCGCGGTCGACATCCACCGCAATCTCGAAATCCCGATCGAGGAGATGGGGCTCACGATCGAATGCGAGACACGTACCGGCGACACGCCCGCGCATAAACGCCAGCGGCAGCGCCGCAAGCCGCCGCAGATATTGATGACCACGCCGGAATCGCTCGCACTCCTGCTGTCCTATGCCGACGCGCCGACGATCTTCGGCAGGCTCGAACGCGTCGTGGTAGACGAGCTGCATGCGCTCGCGAACACCAAGCGCGGCGACCTGTTGGCGCTGGGCTTGGCGAGACTCCAATCCCTCAGCCCCGATCTGCGACGCGTGGGCCTCTCCGCCACCGTCGCCGACGAGCGTCATCTGCTGGCCTTCCTCTCGCCGACAGGCCGGGCCCCCGATCCGTACGCGGCGGATCAAAACGTCAACTATGCACCGGTCGATATCGTGCGCGGAGCCGCCGGCCCCGCCGCCGAAGTCGCGATCCTGGCGACGAATGAATATCTGCCCTGGTCCGGCCATATGGCGACGCATGCACTGCCCGAGGTTTATCAGGCGGTGAAGCGGGCCGGCACGACCATCGTCTTCGTCAATACGCGCGCGCAGGCCGAGATCGTATTCCAGGCCTTGTGGCGCCTGAACGACGACAACCTGCCGATCGCGCTGCATCATGGTTCGCTCGCACCCGAGCAGCGCCGAAAGGTCGAGGCCGCAATGGCGCGCGGCATCCTGCGCGCAGTCGTCGCGACATCCTCGCTCGATCTCGGGATCGACTGGGGCGCCGTCGATCTTGTGATCCAGATAGGGGCACCGAAAGGCGCAAGCCGGCTGGTGCAACGCGTCGGCCGTGCCAATCACCGCCATGACGAGCCGAGCCGCGCGCTTCTGGTTCCCGCCAATCGCTTCGAAGTTCTGGAATGCAGGGCGGCGCTCGAAGCGGTCAAGGCCGGCGAGCTCGACGGCGATCCGCCGAAACCGGGCGGACTCGACGTGTTGGCCCAGCATATCACCGGCATGGCCTGCGAGGCACCGTTCGCCGCCGACGCACTCTATGCGGAGGTGACGCGCGCCGCGCCCTATGCCGAACTTTCGCGCGCGACCTTCGATGCCGTGCTCGATTTCGTCGCGACCGGCGGCTATGCGCTGCGGCGTTACGAGCAGTGGCACCGCCTCACCCAGGACGAAGATGCACGCTGGAAGATCGCCGGGCCCGGCTTCGCGCGGCGCTACCGCATGAATGTCGGCACCATCGTGCAGCAGCCGATGATCCGTGTGAAACTGAAACGCGGCCGCGTGCTGGGCGAGATCGAGGAATATTTCGTACAGGGCCTCGTGCCCGGCGACAGTTTCGTGTTTGCCGGCGAACTGCTGCGCTATGTCGGGATGCGCGAACTGCATGCCGAAGTAACGCGCGGCGGGTCGAACGAGGATCCGAAAGTGCCGGCCTATGAGGGCGGCAAGCTGCCACTGACCACGATGCTGGCGCAGCGCGTGCGCGGACTTCTGGCCGAACCGGGCCGCTGGCGCACGTTGCCGCCCGCCGTGCAGGAATGGCTCGAAATCCAGCGGCTGCGCTCGGAACTGCCAGAACCGGGCGGGCTGCTGGTCGAAACGTTCCCACGCGGCCGCAAGGAATTTCTGGTCGCCTATTGCTTCGAGGGGCGCAACGCGCATCAGACGCTGGGCATGCTGCTGACCCGCCGGATGGAGCGCGCCGGGCTGCATCCGCTCGGCTTCGTCGCCACCGACTACATCATCGCGGTCTGGAGTCTGAAGCCGGTGCGCGATGTCGCGGCGCTGTTCGCACCCGACATGCTGGGCGACGATCTCGAGGCGTGGATGGACGAATCGAGTATGCTGCGGCGCTCCTTTCGGAATGTCGCGGTGATCGCCGGGCTGATCGAGCGCCGCCATCCGGGCGAACAGAAAACGGGCAAGCAGGTGACGTTCAGTTCCGACCTGATCTACGACGTGCTACGCCGGCACGACCCGCAGCATATCCTGCTGCAGGCGACGCGCGCGGATGCGGCCGGCGGTCTCACCGACATCAAACGGCTCGGCGATATGCTGACCCGCGTCGAGGGCAAGATCCGCCACCGCAGGCTGCGCCGGCTCTCGCCGCTCGCGGTGCCTGCTTTGCTCGAGATCGGCAAGGAATCGGTCTATGGCGCCGCGCTCGACGAGCTGATGGACGAAGCCGCCACCGAATTGATCGCCGAAGCGATGGCCGAGTTCACCGACGACGACCCGGTGCCGGAGCTGCCGCTGTGAGTGTTGCCATCCGCATAAACGGCGCCGAACTGGAGCCCGATCCATCTGGCGCCTTGTGGTGGCCCGAGCGCGCGACGCTCATCGTTGCCGACCTGCATTTCGAGAAAGGGTCGAGTTACGCGCCGAGCGGCCGCCTGCTGCCGCCCTACGACACGACCGAGACACTTGTTCGTTTGGCCGGGATTATCGCGCGTCTTGCGCCGGCGCGGATCGTCTGCCTCGGCGATAGCCTACATGATGGCGACGCGGTCGCGCGGATCGCCGCCGACGACCGCGCACGGCTCGCTGCCTTGATGGCCGGGCGCGACTGGATCTGGATCGAGGGCAATCACGATCCGGCGCCGCACGGTCTGGGCGGGCGCGTGCTGGCCGAATGGATCGAAGGACCGCTGCTGTTCCGCCATGCGGCGCGGATCGCAGCGCAAGCATCGCGCGGCCGAAAGGCACAACCTGTCGCGGCCGGCGAAATCTCGGGCCACTACCATCCGCGCGCCGGCGTGAACTGGCGCGGGCGGACGGTAACCGGCCGTTGTTTCGTGCATGACGGCGCGCGGCTCGTACTGCCGGCGTTTGGTGCCTATACCGGCGGGCTCGATGTCGGCGATCCTGCGATCCGCAGCCTCTTCCCACGCGGCTTCCGCATCGACCTGATAGGCCACGAACGATTGCACCGCTTCGACTCGCGCGTGCTGTTCGGTGCGCGCGATGGCTGAGCGCTAACCCGCGCGGCGCTGCGCCATCTCGTCGTCGGGGGCGACCGGATCGTCGCCCGAGAGCAGAAAGCCCTGCGCGCGGACCTGAAGCACCCACTGGCCGACATC
This sequence comes from Dongiaceae bacterium, assembly GCA_040902645.1. GTDB lineage: Bacteria > Pseudomonadota > Alphaproteobacteria > Dongiales > Dongiaceae > JAWXBK01. The sequence continues at coordinate 10,063 of JBBDWW010000476.1, forward strand.
TTTCGCGAGTTGCGTGCGCGAACGCTCGGGAAACGCCGCGTGCAGGATCTCGGCCGCATCGGCGATCGACATCG
>JBBDWW010000477.1:0-1517 GCA_040902645.1 Dongiaceae bacterium
CATGACATTCGTCGCGCATCAGCGCCGAGCCGGCATGACCGTTGACGATCTTCTTCACCGGACAGCCGAAATTGATGTCGATAATCTGCGCGCCCAGCGCCTCGTTAAGCTTCGCCGCTTCCGCCATGACGTCGGGCTCGCAGCCGGCGAGCTGCACCGCCATCGGAAATTCTTCGAGCGTGTGGCTTACCATGCGCAAGGTCTTGCGCACCTGTCGGATCATCGCCTCGCTGGCGATCATCTCGGATACGACCAGCCCCGCGCCCCAGCGCTTCACCAGCCGGCGAAACGGCATGTCGGTGACGCCCGACATGGGTGCCAGGATCACCGGATCGTCGATGCAGATCGGACCGATCGAAATGCTCATGGATTGGGCAACCTGTCGGGCTGGTCAAAAAGCAGGCAGAAATTAGCGCAGCATTTATTGCAGTGCAATATATCCCTAGCCGAGCAGGATTTCCCGGACAAATTTGACACCGGGATAGGCCAGCGTCAGGAGCAACCAGGCCACCAGCACCCAGCGGGCGGCCCGCTTTCCGCGGAACCCCGTCCGGGCATGGGCCCAGAGCAACGCCCCGATCAGAACGAAGGCAGCGATCGCCAGCACGGTCTTATGGTCGAACGGCATCGCGTCATGGGCGCTGAACCAGCCGAGCGCCATGCCGGTCGCGATCCCGATTCCGAGCACGATCTCGGCGGCGGTGAGCAGGCGGATCTCGAGCCGTTCGCTGTCGGCGAGCGACGGCAACCGGTTCGCGATCCCGCTCGGCTGCTTCTGTTTGAGCGCCGCGTCCTGTAGCAGAGATGCGAGCCCGGCGATGGCTGCCAGCGACAACAAGGCGTAGGTCGCAAGCGCAAAGACGATATGCGCATCGAACCAGGCAACGGGGCCGACCGATCCCGGCATCGATTGCACCGGCGCCAGTAAGCGCACCAGCAGCGCGAGCAGGCCCACCAGCAGAAGATAGGGCATCAGCAGAACGGACAAACGTCGCAGCGCCGGCGCCGCCCAGCCGATGACCACATAGGCAAGCAGCGTCGCCGTCACTGTGGCCCATAATGTCAGCGAGAGATCGCCGCGCCAGCCGCTGCGCAGCAGATCGGCTGCCAGCGCGGCCAAAGCGCCGGCGAGTGCGCCGGTCGCGACCAGCAACGCCGGCCGCCCGGTCAGCGCCGCTGCGACCAGCACAACCAGAACGGCGCCCTGGAGGAGCAGGACGGTAATATCGGGGGCGGCCATGGGCCGGAACTATAGAGGCGCCCGCCCTCGCCCGCCACGCCATGCGCAGCGCATCGAAGCCCGCCGAGCTGCTTTGCAAGCCGCCGCCGCTCCGGCATAGCTTATGCCATGACCATCGCAGCCCTGATCGTGGCCGGCGGGAGCGGCCGGCGCTTCGGCGGCGAGTTGCCGAAGCAATATCGGATGCTCGGGGGCAAGCCGGTGCTGCGCCATGCGATCGATGCGTTCCTCGCGTCGGGTCTGGTCGATCGCATCCAGGTCGTCATCCGCGACAGCG